>NZ_JBEEAB010000018.1:0-141855 GCF_040120725.1 Actinopolymorpha sp. B9G3
GAATCGCCGCACCCACCACGTCCTACGGCATCGTCTCAACCCGAACCCAGAACTTCCCCAAGGACAACGTCATGTCCCACGGCACCGTGTGGGTCTACATGGACCCCGCCCCAACCAACCCGTGCCAGTACTTCATCGAAGAGCAGTAGGAGCCACTCTGACCCCTGCCGCAGCGGAGCCGCCCTCCGCCGATGGCCAATCTGCCTCCGCGGTGCGCATCCTCGCCTGGTCCGTTGCGTTCTGCGCGTGGGCCGCAGGGATGAAAGTCATCCTCAAGTCGATCGAACGCGCCCGCCAGGCCTAGCTGGCGGTGATCATCTCCGTATCGGACCGCCCGTCATCTGCGACGACAGAGTGGAGCCGCGAGGCCCTCAGCTTCAGCGGTCAGTGCCCGCGTCGTGGTCCATTCCGCCTCTTGTACAACCGGCTTGTTCTCTCGAAACCGCCCTATTCGCCGGTGAATTCCTAGTCGGCGGACCCGAGATCGGACGTCAGTGTTTCGACGCAGGTGGCCGGGCATAGTCCCATTGCTTGAGTCGTCGCGATTAGCAAGGGCCCGAAGTGGTCGCAAGGAATGTGACCAACGAGAACGTCGCCCGTGTTGACGTCCTGGGAGGACACTTCATGCAGCCGGTTCCGTCACCGCGGTCCCATCGGCAGGGACCGTCAGGCACGGCGCGTCGTCGTGCGTTCCTGCTTGGCGCGGCGGGCACATTTGCCGGACTGGGCACGATCCCTGGCGATGCCTTCGCGTCGCCGCGCGTGCTCGTTCCCGGCGCCGATGGCACACCGGGAGACGGTCGGGGACCGACCGAGTCATGGGTGGATCGGATGATCCGTCGCATGTCCGTGCGGCAGAAGGTCGGCCAGCTCTTCGTCACCCGTGTCTACGGCAGCGCCCCTGACACGGTGGACTCACGTAACACCGCGGATTTCGGCGTCCCGACACCTGCCGACGTCGTTGAGAAGTACGACCTCGGCGGTATCTGTTATTTCACCGTCACCGACAACGTCGTCGACCCGCCGCAGGTCGCCAGGCTGTCCAACGGTCTGCAGCGGGTAGCGGTCGCCTCCGGCGCTGAGCTTCCACTGTTGATCTCGACTGACCAGGAAGGCGGAACGATCGTCCGTATTGGTCCACCGGCGACCCAGTTCGCCGGCAACATGGCGCTTGGTGCCAGCCGCGATGTCAAGGCCGCACGCGACACCGCAGCCATCCTCGGCCAGGAGTTGCGTGCCATCGGGATCAACCAGGACAACGCACCAGTCGCTGACGTCAACATCAACCCCGCCAACCCGGTGATCGGTGTTCGGTCGTTCGGTGCGGACCCGAACCTGGTCAGCAGGATGACCGCTGCCCAGGTCAAAGGATTCCAGCGGGACGCGAAGATTCTCGCCACGGCCAAGCACTTTCCCGGGCACGGTGACACCGCGGTCGACAGCCACACCGGTATCCCGATCATCACCCACTCCCGGGAGCAGTGGGAGGCGATCGACGCGCCGCCGTTCAAGGCTGCGATCAGAGCTGGGGTCGGGGCGATCATGACTGGTCACCTGGTGTTTCCTGCGCTCGACCCGTCGGGCGACCCGGCCACCTTGTCGTACCCGATCATGACTGGCATATTGCGTCAGGAGCTTGGCTTCGACGGCCTGGTCACCACCGACGCACTGGACATGCAGGGAGTGCGCGACAAGTACGGCGACGACCGGGTGCCTGTGCTTGCGCTCAAGGCAGGGGTCGACCTGCTGCTGCTACCACCGAAGTTCGACCTCGCCTATGACGCGGTGCTCGAGGCGGTCGACAACGGCGAGATCAGCGAGAATCGGCTGAACGAGTCGGTCCGGCGGATCCTTACCTGGAAGTACACCTCGGGTCTGGTGCGCAACCCGTACGTCGACGTGGACCGGGTGCCCTCGATCGTAGGAACGCCCGGACACCTCGCCCGAGCCGACCAAATCACCAACAAGACCACGACGCTGATCAAGAACGACGCCTCGGTGCTGCCGCTCTCGCTACGGCAAGGATCGACAGCCTTCGTGTGTGGCAACGGAACAGGCACGCAGGGGTTGGCGGACGAGTTCGAGAACCGGAACGTGTCGACGATACCGCTCAACACCGGAACCCAGCCCACTGACGCCGACATCGAAACTGCCGTTGGTCAGGCTCGGATCGCCGACGTGACCGTGGTGCTCACCCAGCGGGCATGGGACACGAACAACACGGACCCGCAGCAGCGCCAGCAGCTCCTGGTCGAGCGGCTCCTGGCCACCGGCAAGCCGATCGTGGTCGTCGCCATCCGGGATCCGTACGACATCGCGCACTTCACCGATGTCCAGACGTTCCTTGCCACCTATATCGGCAACACTGTGGCCATGCGCGCCTGTGCCAAGGTGCTGTTCGGTGAAGTTGACCCAACCGCGAAGCTCCCGGTGGCGATTCCGAGCGTCACCGAGCCGGGCAAGACGCTGTATCCGCTTGGCTGGGGCCTTTCGTACTGACAGACATCGGCGGCCGGTGGGAAGCGCCACCCCTCACTGCTCCACTGGCCAACTGCCCCATGGCTCGGACAACGGTCGGCCAGGCTACAACCGATCCTCGATACTGGAGCGGTGAGCACGGCTGAGGCTCTTGTGCTCGACGCGAAGCCGGCCGAGGAGCTGATGCAATGAACGTGCACGAGTCCGCCCTGCCCTGGACGAGCGATCTGCGGGTGCGGCTCGACGAGCTGCTCGACGAGCACCGCGCAATGCTGCACGACAGTCTCGACGGCCTTACCGAGGAGGAGGCACGCCGATCCCTGGTGCCCTCCCGCACGACACTGCTGGGACTGGTCAAGCACGTGACCGGGCGGGGTCCACGCGCGTTGTGGGCCATCTATGCGCACATGCTGCGAGAACTCGCACAACACTGCGGGCACGCCGACATCCTGCGCGAGCAGGTGCTGGCTGGGCGCGAGTGAATCCGGTGCCTGCCTGGCACAGGCCACTGTGCGCCGGCCGGCTGGTGAGCTTGCCTGTAGCGCTGCTGGGTCCGTCGTCGCGGACCGGTGCTGGCGCCCCGACGCGCGCTCAGCAGTCAAACACCGACCAGCAGATGTCGTTCCGCAACCGCTGGTCGTCAAGTACGAGTTCGCGAATCGCCTCCGGGAGCTGGTCACGCTGCCACTGGCACTCGAGTCGGCCTGCGGCCGCAGCCTCGTCTTCGGGCGCGGCAGCACGTACGCCCTTGATCGCGTAGGCGGCCGCACCTAGTTCGTGCGCGGCGACGTGGGCGACGGCCCCGGCCTGGCCAGCAGCGTACGCGGCATGCCGTGCTGCCCCACGCAGATCTCTGGCCGCGCCCATCGCGTGGCCGCCCGCCGCGCGAGCCTGCATCATCCTGACCTCGCCACGTACCCAGGCGCGGGCCTGCTCGATCGCCTGACGCGGTCTGGGGTCCTTTGGCTGAGCCGACTCGAAGAGGTGAAGGACGTGCTCGGCGCAAGATGCCGCCCAGAGAGCGAGGAGATGGTGGTCCGAGTCAGTAAGGGTCCCGCCGCGGCGAATCGTCACGAAGCGAGGGTCCCGGACCTTCGGGAGGATCATGGTTCGCACTCCTTCTGCTTGTGCATCCGCCCAATGCCCACGGACGCGCACGCGCGACCAGGCACGCCCCAAGTAAAGCCTGCGTACCCGACAAGAGCAGCGCTGGCTCAGGAGACCAGGTGGCAGCTGCTAGACGTCGTTCGTTCGCCTGCTGCACGATCCCATCACCCTGGACTCGGTGGAGACCCTGGCCGATCTCGCCAGTGGCAGGGATGTCCGATGAGGGATCGGCGGATTCTGGCGGTGGTCACAACACACGGTGTGACCGTGACTCACGCCGGCTCGCCGCAGGATCGGGCAGGTGGCGGCGACGCACCCAGGTCAATGCGGGTCACAATCTCCTTTTGAGCTGGCCTGCCGAGGGGCTAATGTGCGGGCAGCGAGTGACCCACGAGGAGCTGAGAGATGCCCGGTCGTCCAAGCGCGCGTTGACGTCGTAGGCCGTGATCGGCCTGTCATCGCGTGCTGCCCTTGATCTGCGGCACAGCGAGCCTTTGCCCGCCTGAACCGTCGGTGCGACCGTCGTGCGTCCGGCGGGCCTCGTCCTCGGCTACCCAAGAGGTCCCTGTGCCGTTCCCTTCATCCGCTGTATCCGATTCCGTCCGATCTGCTCCGCCAAGCCTGTGGCGGAACAGCGACTTCCGCAGGCTCTGGCTTGGCCAGACGGCCTCCCAACTCGGCGAACACACGAGCCTGGTGATCATTCCGCTCATCGCCGTACTGACACTTCATGCGGACGCCAGCCAGCTGGGCGTCCTTCGAGCGGTGGGACAGGCGCCAATCCTGCTGCTCGCGCTCTTTGTCGGCGCGTGGGTGGACAGGTGGCGGACCCGAACCGTGATGGTGCTGGCGGACCTGGGCCGGACCGTGGCACTGGGCGGAGCCGTCCTGGCTGTCCTCTATGGATTCGGCCTGCAGGCGATGCTCGTGGTTGCCTTCACGATCGGGGCCATGTCCGTGTTCTTCGACGTGGCCTACCAGGCCTCGCTCGTACGCCTGGTGAAACGCGATCAGCTGGTCCGGGGCAACAGCGCGCTCGAAGGCAGCCGGTCCGCCGCTCAGATCGGTGGCCCCGCCCTCGGCGGCGCGCTGGTCTCACTGCTGTCCGCGCCGATCGCCGCCGCGTCCAGCGCGCTGATCTTCGCACTGTCGTGTCTGTCGATCCGGCGGATCCGCCGAACCGAGTCGATTCCGGAGCGCTCGGAGCGACCCTCTCGGGTCTGGCGGCGGATCCACGAGGGACTCCGCTTCGTCGTCGGCGACGCCTCGCTCCGGGCCATCGGCCTGGCGTCGGCGGCCTTTCAGTTCGCCTTCGCGGCCATGATGACCGTCTATCTTCTCTTCCTGCCGCGAGAGCTGCAGCTGTCGGGCAGTGCCGTGGGCCTGGCCCTCGCGGCGATAGGGCCGGGTGCGCTGGTGGGTTCGTTGCTTGCCGCCCATCTGCCGAGCCGGCTCGGTCACGGGCTGGTGCTCGTGTCCGCGGCGGCGATCGGTGACGGCGTGATCCTGTGCGTACCTGCGCTGCACGGCCCCTCTGCGGTGACGATCCTGTCGCTCGTGGCGGTCAACTTCGTGTTCGGGGCGTTCGGTCAACTGGTCAACGTCACGCACATGGCCGTCCGACAGGCCGTCACCCCGGACGGGATGCAGGGCCGGGTGAGCGCGACGATCACCTTTGCCGGCATGGGTCTGACCCCGCTCGGCTCGCTGCTCGGTGGCTACCTGGCCGAGGTGTGGGGGTTGCGCACCAGCCTCCTGGTGGCGGCCGCCGGCATGATGCTGTCCCCAGTGCTGATGGCCCTGTCCCCGCTCGTCCGCCTGGGACGGGAGCTTCCTGCCCCGCATGAAGCGCTGCCGACGGTCGAACACCCAAGACCCACATGACCGACGGCTTGACTTCGAGTGCGCTCTAAGGGCCATTCTGGTCGCGTGAACGAGGAACCGGACGTCCAGACCTGCGGCGTAGCCGAGATCACCCCTGACGTCGACGAGCCGCTCACCGTCGGGCAGGTTGCCACACTGACCGGGCTGTCCGCCCACACCTTGCGCTGGTACGAGCGGGTGGGCCTGCTGGAAGGCGTCGCCCGTGACCGGTCCGGCAATCGCCAGTACACGCACATCGACCTGCGGCGGCTGACGCTGCTGATGCGCCTGCGTGCGACCGGTATGCCGGTCAGCGAGATGGTGCGTTATGCCGAGCTTCTCAGGGCCGGCGCCCATACCGGGCTCGAGCGTGCAGAACTGCTCGAGGCGCACCGCGATCGGGTCCTGAGCCACATCGCCGACCTCCACCGCGATCTGGACGTGATCAACAGCAAGATCGCGGGATACCGGCGAGCGCAGCCACCCGCAGTATCGGCGTAGTCGTTCACGCACGTTCCGGGCTTGACGCCGAGCCCCTCTGAGAAACCAGGCGTCGACACCTCACCATCTCAAGGGAGCACTGCATGCTGTATCGAACCATGGGCAGTCGCCGGACCGTCAGCGCTCTGTGCCTGGGCGCCATGAGGTTCGGCAGCGAGACCGACCCCGACACATCGACGGCGATCCTCGACCGTTTCGTCGAAGCCGGCGGAACCTTCATCGACACGTCCAACAACTACAACCAGTCGAGCGGCCACGGTGGCGAGAGCGAGGAATTCCTCGGCCGCTGGATGCGTTCGCGAGGCAACCGTGACCAGCTTGTCATCGCCACCAAGTGCGGCGCCAGGACGACCACGCCCGGCAACCCTGACGATGCGAACTGGGAAGGCCTTGCCGCCTCAACCATCGACTCCGCCGTCAAGGGCAGCCTCACTCGGCTGGGCATCGAGCGCATTGACTTGTACTACGCGCACATCGACAACCGAGCCACTCCATTGGAAGAGACCGTGGGTGCGTTCGGGCGGCTCGCCGCCGACGGCATCGTGGATCTGGTCGGGTGCAGCAACACCACCAGCTGGCGGTTGGAACGCGCACGGCGCCTGGCCGCCGACCAGGGCGTCGCCGCGTATTCGGTGCTTCAGCAGCGGTACACCTACCTGTGGCACAACCCAGTGCGGGGCCACATCGAACGTCTCGGTACCCCGCATTTTCGGCACGTCGGGATAGAGCACCTCGACTACCTCAGGGAGCATCGGGACATGACGCTGGTGGCGTACGCGCCCCTGCTGATCGGCTCGTACGCCCGTACCGACCGCCCGTTTCCGGCCGAGCTCGGGTACGCGCATCCGACTGCGTACGTACGATTCGAAGTGTTGCGTCAGGTCGCTCAGGAACTGGGCGCCACCCCCAACCAGGTCGTGTTGGCATGGATGCTGCACCACGATCCGGTCGTCATCCCGCTCTTTGGCGCGTCGTCGGTGGGTCAGCTCGATGAGGCGTTGGACGCGCTCGAGATCAGCCTGGACGCCGAGCTGATGGACCGCCTCACCAACGCCTAGGCTCTAGGTGGGCCGCGTTCCCAGCTCGAGCAGGTTCCGGTCCGGGTCTGACGGGTCATACAGCACGCGTACGTGCGTTTGCCCGCGCAGACCCGGTCCCGGATCGTGCCGGACGTAGTCACTGGTCGCGGTGTAGGTGCGGCCACTCTGGTCGTCGTGCCAGGTCGCGTGGACGACGTAGGGATGGCGACCATTCACGCGTATGTTGAACTCCAGCCCGATGTGCGCGATCTCCGCCCAGATCTCCCGGCCGTTCCGCCGTAACCACGCCCGCTGTGCCAGGATCCGCCGGCCCTTCACGAACAGCGCCACCCCGATCGGCGTGAACACGATCCCGAGACCGCCGGTGATCAGCGGGACGAAGTACGCCGCGCCGACCGAGGCGAGTCGGGCGTCGTTCGGATCGTCCGGGTCGTAGGCAACCTCGACGGTGTCGCCCACCTCGTATGCGGGTGGGTTCGATCCTTGGGAGCTCTGGAACGAATAGGCCTCGCCGTCAACGGTGAACTCCACCGTCGGGTACCAGGCGGTGCTGGACCCGTTGCTGCCGCTGCTGCTCGAAGTCCGTTCTGTCAGCTCGACGACCTTGCCGTCGAGGCGCTCGGCAGAGCTCAGGAAGCTCACCGTGGAGACCACGACCCAGACGGTGACGACGAGCAGGATGATCCCTACGAGACCAAAGATTCCGCCCAGCAGTGCAAACAACCGACCCTTGTTCATGGACCAAGTCTGCCTCTTCCGGGGCCGGGACAATTGGTCAGGACGTTGAAGTCGCCCTGGTGCCTGTTCCCGCGGCCCCCACCGGTCACGGCTACAGTGCCGCCGACAGTAGCGACCAGGAGCACAACCGGGGACCTCCCCATGTCCGCCCGGCGTCCTCCTACCACGGGCAGCCAGACGACGCACCCGCTGTACTCCTCGACCTCCGCGACCGTCGCCGGGGCCGTTCCTCGTCTACGTGAGGACCGCGAGGACATCCGGGTCGGCGAAGTGTCCGCGACGTCCTCACCAAGATCATCCGCAACACCGGGTACGCCGCGCAGTCGGCACGCCAGCCAGTTCGAGTCGAAGGTGTCCGAGGGCGACCCTGCTGACTGTGGCTGGTGGTACGAGGTCCCGTCGGACAACCTTCGCGGCGCCTCAAGCATCTACACAGTGCCGAAGTGAGGCAACGATTCGGGGAGAGGCACATCATGAGTAATCGCATCGGTATCACCGCCGGCGGCCGCGGCACTGGCCGTGGTGGGCGGTTCGGTCTTGGCTTCCGTGAGCGCGCAGCAGCCCTACGAGCGCGAGGTCACCTCCTCGTGAGGACCCGCCGCGTCGGTGGGATCGGCGCGGCCGCGGCGGCGGTCCTGCTCTCGGCGACCTTGCTGGCGTTCGTACCGACGCCACCGGCTCACGCCGCGACGAGCTACCAGGGCAGGGTCACCGCGACGACGCTCAACATCCGGAGTGCCCCGACGTCGGCAGCCGCCGACGTCGGCACCCTCCGCTACGGGGCGACCATCAGCATCCAGTGCAAGGTGTTCGGGCCGTCCGTGGGAGGCAACTCGCTCTGGTACAAGCTGTCCACCGGGAAGTGGGTGACCGCGCGTTACGTCGCCAACATCGGGTCCGCGCCACGGTTCTGCGGCGACGGGCAGGAGTACGAAGGACGGGCGCTGTCGTTCCTGAACGTGCGCAGCGGTCCGCACACGGCGAACGCGACGGTGTCGTCGGCGCCACAGGGGACGTTCCTGGCACTGGTCTGCAAGGTCGACAGCCAGTCGATCGACGGCAACCCCCGCTGGTACCAACTCACCGGCGACGGCGGCGGTCAGTGGGTCGCCGCCCGGTACGTGTCGAACGTCGGCTCCGCGCCGCCGTACTGCTGACAGCGCCACGAGAAGAGGTGGCGGGGGCGTGCCCCCGCCACCTCTTCTCGTGCACCGCTCGATACGCGTGGGGCCCACTGACGAGTGCAGGGCGGCACGACCGGAGCGTCGCCCTTGACAGCAAGTGCGTGCGCGACGACTCTCTGGGTGCGAGGCCGAGGTGACCTGCATGAGGGAGCACGTGTGGGCGCCGGCCTGCTGGGGGGAGGACTCTCGTGTTCTTCGAGGAGTATCCGATCGTTCTGCTCGGGGTCATCATCGTGGTGATCGAGGTGTGGTTGCGGATCCGCGAGCCGATCTTCCATCTGGTCGCCCGCGCACTCCGCAGGAACACCCCGTCCTAGGCGGTGGGCTATGCCGGGGCCGGGCTCGTCGAAGCCCACCGCGGCCGAAGGACCGCAGCCCACGGTGCTGGGTGTCGCCATCCGCGACGACAGCTGGTTCCGTCGGGTCGACCCGCGTCTCGAACTCGACCCGGGTGCACGCGCTCCGGACCTGTTGAAGGTCCCGGCCGATGGTGCACAGCGGATCCTGCGCCAGACCGTACGTCTCGTCGCTGACATCCCGCGCGGGTCGTCGCCCGACGTCGTGTGGGTGGACGGTGCCAACGAGTTGCTGGTGCGTACCGGCGGGATCGGTCTGAGCTGCCTCACCGGGCTTGTCACCGTGACCCTCCCGGTGACCTGCGACCAACTCCGCGAGGACGTGGCGACCCAGGTCCCGCTCGGGGTCGGCACTGCCGACGCGCCGAGTGGGCTGGTGATGTCGACGCTGGCCCGGCCGGTCGGACCGGACGTCGTCCTCGACGCATGGTCGACGGCGCTGATCGCCTTCGCATGGGAGGCCGTCGTCCACCTGGCGCAACAGTTGTGCGCGGCGGCCGGCAAGGACGCGTCCGGCCGAGCGCTGGTTCCCGCGTCCATCGCGGCGGAACGCGGGGTCCTGCTGATCCAGCCGATGGCTCGGCATCGAATCGCGTGGAGCCGGCCATGACGCTGAACGCCGAGAGCTTGGATGCGTTCGCCCAGCTCGCGAAGGCGATCGGGTTGCTGGAGAGCAACGGCCATCCCAACCCGTCGTGGTTCGGCGACCCGATCGGCGCGGCCGCTTCCACCGGTAACCAGCACGGTCTGCGGCACCTCCTCGCCGACGACGACCAGCGAGAAGCCCTGCTCGGTTTTGTCGACGAGGCGCTCGGCCCGCCCGAGCGCGGCGAGCGGTCCGGGCAGACGTGGGTGCCGCTGTTCACCGAGTCCGACCCGCACCTGACCGTGTACGCCGTGCTGGAGGAGGCAGCGGGTCACGTCCGCCTCGGCGCGGGGCTGGAACACACGACCGCCGGCGGGCCGCCGCGAGTGGCGACCCGCGTCCACGTACCCCTCTTCCGGTTCGCGCGCCGTGGAGAGCCGGCGCCCACCGAGGCCGGGACGATGCCCGGCTGGCTGCTGCTCGGCACGAACGGAGCGCGGGTCGAGATCGGAGTGGCGGCGACGTTCAGCGAGGGTGCACCACCTCCCGGAGAGGCCGCGCTCGCCGGGATCTGCTTCGACCTCGCCATCCCGACCGCCCCGGGTGACCAGCTCGGCGTGAAACTCGAGCTGCGCGGCCTGCAGCTTCCCGGTGCATCCGCGCCACGGGACATCGCAGTCGACGCCTCCAGCCTGGACGAACTCGGCTCGGACGTGCTGCACCTGGTCCTCGGGCTGGTCAGGGCCCAGGCGGACGCGCTCACCGGTCTCGACCCAGCGCTGGAGCCGTTCCGCGCGATCACCGGCCTGCTCGGTCTGCGCGCGGTGGCAGGGTTGCCGCCGCTGCCACTGGCCGACCTGCCGGTGCTCGGCCTGTCCGCCCTGGTGGGCTGGGTGGAAGAGGTGCTGGCCGACGACTCCGCACGGGACGCGTGGCTCGGTGAGCTGGCCAGCCTGGTCGGCGGGACGGTGGTGGCCGCCGACGACGCCGTACGCATCACCGCTGGACGGCTCGACGTCACGGTGGGGATCCGCGTCGGTTCGGGCGCGGCCGGGCACGCGGTCCTGGTGCCGTGGGTGGAGCTGTCGCTCGACACGCAGGCGGGTGCACGGGCACGCGTGAGCGCCGACCTGCTGCGCGCCGACACCGGCACGGGCGTCTGCACGGCGCTGCCCAGCTTCCGTGCGGAGGCGGTCTTCGGCGCGGACGCGGGCGGAACGGCGCTGCTGGCCGGCACCACGCCGAGTGTCGGCAGTCTGCACACCGGTGTCGCGCTCGACCCGACCGGTCGACCCGCCTTCGTCCTCACCCTGCACGACGTGGTCGCGACCAGCGGCGGTCCGCAGCACGACGTACTCGACGTCTCCTCGCCGTCGGCGGCGCTGGACTCCGTGACGACCGTCCTCGAAGGTGCGCTCGCCGACGCGATCGACGGCCTGGGTCCGTCCGGCGCGTTCGTCAACCGGTTGCTCGGCCTCGACCCTCCGGCCGGCATCGACCCGCTCGACGTGTCCGCGTTCTTCACCGACCCGCTGGGCGCGGTCCGGACTTACTGGAGGGACGTCACCGCCGACCCGGCCGCGGCCGCGGACGTCCTCGGCCGGCTGCGTGCGCTGCTGACCGGCGCTCCTGTCGCGTCCGTACCCGGGTCGGGCACGACGACCGCCCCCTGGCGGGTGGAGCTGGTCGACGGCGTCGAGCTGGACGTGTGGCGGGACGACGACCAGGTCCTCGTCGACGTGGTCGGTCGGGTAACCACGCCGGTCCTTACCGAGTACGACGTCGCCGGGACGCTCGGCATCACCTTGCTGCGCGCCGACCTGTCGGGGGGCACCGCCGCGTTCCTCGTGGAGGCGTACGGCTCGCTCTCGCTCCGTCGGCAGGATTCCGAGCCGGCGAGGCTCGCCCTCGGTGCGGCGGCACTGGAGGCCAGGGCGTTCGTCGCCCGGGCGAGCTGGGTGCCGGGACGCGGGTTCAGGGCGACGTTCGGCGCCGAGGATCTCGCCGTCGTCGTCGGCGGATCCGACGAGCGGATCCCGCTCGGCCTGCCCACGCTGGACACCGACGGGACGCTCGTCCTCTCCACACCGGACTGGGACGCGGTCGAGCAGGCCGCCGGGGTGTTGCTTGCGGAGCTTCGCCTGCCGGTGGTCGAAGCACTGCTCGGTCTGGTCGGCTGGACCGGCACGGGCGCCCACCTGCCGCTCGCCGGACTGGTCGGAGCCGACCCGGGCGCGGCGGTACGCGAGTGGCTGGCCGACCTCGTGCTCGACTGCGACCGGATCAGGCTGGCGCTCGGCCCGGTGGCCGCTCTGCTCAACGGATTCCGCTGGTCGGCGCCGCTCGGGACGGGTTCGGTACGCGATCCGTTCCGCTGCCCGGTGGCGGGCGAACCGCGCGCCCCCGGCCTCGCTGTCTGGACCGAACCTGGCTGCCCACCGAACACCGAGGATCTCCTCCGCAGTCTCGGCTCGCTGGCCGGCGGCGAACGCCCCGACCCGGCCGTGCTCGTCGGCGTGCTGCGCGGTTCCGCGCAGGCGCTGCCGGACCTGGCCGACCTGCTGGTGGGGCGGGACTCGCTCGCCGAGGGACTAGGACTGCTCCTCACCCGTTGGGCGGGCACCGACGGGTTGGTCGGTCGTCCCGCCGCGCTGCCGGACGACGTGACCGCCGTCGAGCTCGACGGCCTGAGCTACGACGAGCTGGTCGCGCTCGGCAGTGTGGGTCACCTGGTCAGCGACGTGCTCGACCCCGTTCCCGTGGCGGTGGTCCACGTCGGGTGCGAGCCGACCTGGGTGACCGACCGGCCGGTGAGTACGGCGTTCGACTGTAGTGGGGCGGACTCGTCCGGGACCGTGCCGGCGGTTGGGGGCGGCACGTGGTTCGTCCGGCTGCCCACGCCTGCCGACGCCGCGACCGCCCGTCCCGAGCGTGGTGGCGTCGGCGAGCAGGCCGCCCGGCTGGCCGGCGTCCTCGCCGACCGGAGCGATCCGGTCGTCCTCGTGGGGTACGGCGCGTGCGGTGCCGCCGTGATCCGGGCCGCGTCCAGCCTGCCCGCCGTCACGGGCGTCGTCACCGTCGGAACGCCGTGGGCGGGCCTCGCCGTCGACAGCCTGAACGGCGGCCTCGGTGGAGACGCGTTGCGGCTGCTGCGGCGACTGCGTCGCGCGGACGAGGAGACCTGGCCGGACCCGCTCCTCGCGCTGGAGGCAACCCCGCTGGAGCAGGTCAGAGGAGTCCTCCGTCGCAGTCTCGACGTCCTTGCTCCAGGCCGTGCCCTGCCGTCCGCCGGCGACGAGGCGCGACGGCCCGGGCTCGCGGTGCACGCGGTGTTCGGCAACCTGGACGAGGAGTCGCTCGCGCACGGCCTTGCCGCGTTCGTCGCGGACGGGATCCACGCCAGGGTCGCGGCGTCCGCCCTCGACACGGCGCTCGATTCTGGCCGTGACACCACGCCGACCGCGGTCCACGCCGGCATGGACCTGCCGGTGACCGACCTGGACCTCGGCGGCCTGCGGGTGGGCGTGGGCGCGACCGTCGAGCTGTGCGAGATCGGCCCGGCACCGGACGGAGCACCGGACGGGCCCGGCCTCGCGGCGTCACCGGTCCGCGGCGTGGTCGTCGACGTCCACCTCGGCGTCACCGACGGCTGGCTGGTCGGCGGGCCGGGTTCCGGCAGCACGGTGGGCGAGCTGCGCTGGATGTCGGCGCGGATCGACGTACCGCTCGACGGCCGACCCGGCGAGACCGAGCTCGTCCTGCACGAGGCGCTCGGGTTCGGCGTGGACCGCGAGCGCTGGGTCGTACGGGCGGACCCGACCGGTGTCGCGCCCGACGTACCAGCCGCGGACCTCACCACCGCGGTACCCGAGGTCCGGGTCCTGCTCGCGGACGTGGTGGCACGGCTGTGCGCAGCGTCGGCGGACCTCGCGACCCTTCTCGACCTGCTCGGGCTCACCCGCGGCGGTGGCCTGGACCCGGACGGGCTCGACCGGCTCCTGTACGACACCGCGGTGACGACGCGTGCTCGGATCGCGGACGCTCCCGCCGAGGTCGCGAGCCTGCTGCGTGCGCTGGTCCCGGCGGCCACCGGTACGGGAACGGCGGTGGGTTGGTCGGTCGGTCCAGCGACGATCGGTCTGGACCTGGCCACCGGCTCGCTCACCGGAGCGCTGCGTGTCACGACTTCCGGCCTGCCGGCCTTCGCGGTCGACGTGGCGATGCGTCCGACCGGCGTGGCCGCGACGGCGAGCCTGGGAGCACTGGATCCGTCGGCCTTGGGCGGCGAGATCGGGGGTGGCCTGCGACTCGTCGCCGGGACGAGCCCGGCCGCCGTGCGCGTCGAGTCGGCGGTGCCGGGCGGGAGTGTCCGCGAGGTGGCGCTGGTGCCGAGTCCTGATCCCGGCGCGGTGCGCGACCTCGCGACGGTCCTGCTGCCCGCGGTGACCGCGCACGGTGTGCTCGGTGCGCTGCGACAACGGGTGTCCACGGCCGCCGCGCCGGCGCTCGACGCCGCCCTCGACGCGGTGGGCCTGCTGGCGCCGCCCGACCCGCTCGGCTTCCGGGACGTCGTCCTTCCGGTCGGGTTGATCCAGGAGCCGGGCAGCTGGCTGCGTCACGGGGTGGCGAGCTGGCGGACGAACGCCGCCGCCAGTGCGGTCGCGTTGCTCGACGCCCTGGCGCCGCTGGTGGTGCCGGACCGTGGAGCCGTGGCCGGTTGGCCGATCGCGGAGGGCGCCGTGGTGAGCTACGCGGTCGAGTCCGGCGACCGGCTGCGCTTCGTTCTCGACCTGTCGTTGGACGTCGATGGCGGCGACGGGACGACGGTGACCACGCGCGCCGGTGGCGGCCTGGTGATCGGGCCGGACGCACAGCCGCGGCCCACCCTGGACGTGTCGGTCGAGGTGGACGGGCGGGGCCTGCGGTTGGCGGTCACTCCCGACACCGACCCCGCCGTCCGGCTCAGCCTGCTCCGGCCGCCGGCCGTCCCGCTGCCGCTCTACCCCGACGGCCCTGGACTCGGTGCCGCACTCGCCGCCGCCGGCGAGATGGTCCTGCCGGCGGTGCTCGACGCGATCGCGGCGCACCGCGACGACGCCGGAACGTCGCTGGTGAAGGCCGTCGGCCAGGCGGTCTTCGACCTCGGCGCGGCCCTCGACCTGCGGGACGGCACCGACTTCACCGCCGCCAGGCTGGCCGCGTTCGCCGAGAACCCGGCGGCCCGGTTGGGTGCGCGGCTCCCCCAGCTCGTCTCGACCGGCGTGGCCGCCCTGGCCGCCGCACTCGATCCGGGCGGGTCGGTGGTCGCGGTCACCGCCGGCTCTAGCACTGGCACTGGCTCTGGCACTGGCACTCTGGCGCTCGGGTTCGGCACCGGCGCACCAGTCGTGCTCGTGCTGGACGCGAGTGGTGCGGTGCCTGCCCTGGAGCTTCGCGCAGACGTGGACATCGACGGCGTCGGCCGGTTCGTCCTCGAGCGGCTTCGGCTCTCGGCCGCGGGTGTCGAGGTGGCGGCGCTGCTCGGTCCGGTCGTCCTCGACCTCGGATCGTTCGCGCTGCGGCCACTGCTCGCGATCCAGGCCGGCAGTGCCCTCGGCACGGGTCGCGTGGTCGGAGTCGGGCTCGCCCTCGACGACGACGCCGCCCGGGCGATCGAGTTCCGCTGGGGTCTGGACGCCGACCCGCCGACGCTCACCGCGGTGCACCGTACGGCGGGCGCGGAGACGCTCGGGTCGGCGACCGAGGCGAGCGGTTGGCTGCTGGCGCTCGCCCTGTCCCTCGCCGGTGGCCTTGTGGCCGACGGCCTGAACGACGTCCTCACCGCGGAGGCGACGGCCGTCCTGCAGGGCGTCGTGTTCGGCGACAGCCTGGGCAGCACCGAGGTCGACACCGGTCTGGCGCTCGACCTCCTCGACGCCGATGCGCTGCTCGCCCGCCTGAAGCGGCTGCTCTGGAACGCCGCACAGGACACCGGCCTGTCGGTCACACTGGGTGGCCTGGTCACTATCGCCCTCTCGAGCACCGGCACCACCACCCCGCAGCTCGGTATGAGCGTGTCCGTCGTTCCCGGCCGCCGGTTCACCCTCGTCGAGGGTGACACCCGGGTCGAGCTCGAGGTCGACGCCAGCTGGGTGGATCCCGACGTCCCGGCTGGCCTCGCCATCTACGTGCTGTCCGGCACGTCGGCGACGACGCTGACGATCGACCCCGCCGTCTCGGTCGCCGGCCTCGGCCTGCGGTTCACCAAGGCGTCCGGGCCGCTGCTGTCCCTCGGCGCGGTGACGCTGGACGCCATCGCCACGCAGGTCTACGCCGAGGCGTCGCCGGCCGGTACCGGTGGCGGCGTACGCCTCGAGCTCGCCGGCCTCGCGTTCTCACCAGGCGGCGGTGGCGGCACCAACGCGGTCGCCAACAGCATCCTGAACGACGCCGGCCAGGCCGGCGCATCCAGCCGCCCGGCGTTCTCCCCCTCGCTCGCCGTCCAGCAGCACCCCGGTCTCGACCCGGCGGTGTCGCTGCGGGCCGGACCGCCGCCGGGACCGTGGTGGATCCTGGTCCAGCGCCAGCTCGGCCCGCTCTATCTCGAACGGCTCGGCTTCGACTCCGTCGAGACCGAGGGCACGGTCAGCCGGATCTCGCTGTACTTCGACGGCCGGGTCTCGATCCTGGGGCTGACGGCGGCGGTCGACCGGCTGTCGCTCAGCTGGACCGGTGGCGACGTGCTCGACGTCGACAGCTGGGCCGTGGACCTGATGGGGCTCGCCGTCGCGGCCGACCTGTCCGGCGCGTCGCTGGCCGGCGGCATGCTCAAAACCATCGGCCCACCCGAAGACG
Organism: Actinopolymorpha sp. B9G3; assembly: GCF_040120725.1. Taxonomy (NCBI): domain Bacteria; kingdom Bacillati; phylum Actinomycetota; class Actinomycetes; order Propionibacteriales; family Actinopolymorphaceae; genus Actinopolymorpha; species Actinopolymorpha sp. B9G3. Next base: position 16,688 of record NZ_JBEEAB010000018.1, read on the forward strand.
GCCCGGTGTCGTACGTCGGGATGCTGCTCGGCCGGTTCGGCGTCTACGGCCTGTCGGTGTTCGGCGGCTACACCGACGACGCCGGCAACCCGTCGTTCTTCGTCTTCGGTGCAATCAACGGCCCGATCGGCGGCCCGCCCGCGTTCTTCGTCACCGGTCTCGGCGGCGGCCTCGGCATCAACCGCGGGCTGCGGGTGCCGGACGACGCCGCCCGCTTCCACGAGTTCCCGTTCATCGCCGCGCTCGACCCGGCCGCGCGGCCGCCCGAGGACCCGATGGACGAGCTTCGCAGGCTCAACACGTACTTCCCGCCGCAGCGCGGCAGCTTCTGGTTCGCCGCCGGGATCAGCTTCACCTCGTTCGCGCTGGTCGACGGGATCGCCGTGGTGGCGGTGTCGTTCGGTGACGGGCTGGAGATCAACCTGCTCGGCCTGGCCCGGATGGCGCTGCCCCGGCCCGAGGCGGCGCTGGTGTCGATCGAGCTGGGCCTGCTGGCCCGCTTCTCCACCCGCGAGGGCGTCTTCCTGATCCGGGCCGCGCTGACAGAGAACTCCTGGCTGCTCTACCCGGACGTACGACTGAGTGGTGGCTTCGCGTTCGCGACCTGGTGGAAGGGACCGCTCGCGGGACAGTTCGTCCTGACCCTCGGCGGCTACCACCCCGACTTCCACCGCGACGGCTACCCGGAGGTGCCGAGGCTCGGGCTGGCCTGGCGGGTCAGCGACCAGATCGCGGTCAAGGGCGGTGCGTACCTCGCGTTGACGTCCGAGGCGTTGATGGTCGGTGTCGACGTCGAGGTCACCGCGAACTTCGGCTGGGCGTGGGCGCGCGTCGCGTTCGGCGCCCACGGCATCGTGTTCTTCGATCCGTTCTGGTACGAGGTCGAGGCCTACGCGCGGATCTCGGCGGGCGTGAAGATCAGCACCTTCTTCGGCACGGTCAGGATCAGCATCTCGACCAGCGGCCGGATCACGGTCTGGGGACCGGAGTTCTCCGGTCGGGCGAGATTCGACGTCGGACCGTGTGGCATCACCGTCCCCTTCGGCAGCGGACGCCGGGTCGAACCTCGGACCCTCAGCTGGCCCGAGTTCGTCGCGAAGTATCTCGAGGACGCCGGCGGCGGGACCGCCCGGGTCCTCTCGGCGATCACGGGGCGGGGCACGCTCCCGGCGGCGACGGGCGGCGACCGTTCCGCGCCGACCTCCGACGGCACGCCGGAGCGGCCGTTCGAGGTGTACGCCGAGTTCGAGCTCACCGTCGTGACCACGGTGCCGACCTCCGCTGTCGACGTCGACCTGGCCGGCGGACCGGTGCCGGTTCCGGTGGTCCGCTCCGACGGCCTGCCGGCGACGCTCGGGCTGAAGCCGATGCGGGCCGGCAGTCTCACCTCGACCCTGCGCATCCGGCTCGCGCGGAGGGACCCGGTCACCGGCGTCTGGACCGCGCTCTCCGACCAGCTCCGGGTGCTCGGGGGCAACCTCGCGGCCGCGCAGCCGCGGCCGGAGGGCAGCACGGTCGGCCGGGAGTCGTTCCCGATCGGGGCGTGGGGCGCTCCCGACGCGCCCGGCCTGCCCGCGGCGCCGCTGCCGAAGGGGGACGTGGTCCGGGCCGGCAACCAGGTCCGGCTCGTCGCCGAGGCGACGACGATGGCGCGCGGCCCGGAGATCGACTACTACCGGGTGGAGGCGTCCCGGCGGCCGCTGCCGTTGCAGGCCGGTGGCCCGTCGCGCGGTGACCTGCTGGCGACGGCCGGGACCGTGGCGGTGCCGCAGCCGACGACCGTCGCGGCGGCACTGCAGGCAGCCGGCGAACGGCTCTTCGCGGTTCCTGTCGAGGCCCTGCCGGCGGGCGTACTGTCCTCCGGCCCGCGCAGCGGCCTGGCGCGGGCGTCGTACCAGGGCGAGGTCGCCGCGCCACCGCTGTTCGGCACCCTCGCCGACGGGATGGTCGAGGAGAACGCCGAGGACGCGACCGCCGCCCGCACTCCACCCGCGCCCGCACCAGAGCCTCGGCCGCTCCGGCCCCCGGTGGTGGTCGGCTACCTGACGGCTGGGAGCGGGGTGGCCGCCCGGGCGTCCGGCACCTCCGTCTCCGACCGCCGGACCAAGCGACGTCCAGCGCCGACCCTCGACTCCGTCCAGGCCCGCCTCGGCACCCATCTCCCCGTACGCCTGCACACCGTCGCCGCGCCAGCGACAGAACGGTCCGGCACGCTCGCCGTCGAACGGGTGCCACGGACCGAGGCGACGGGAGCGGCCCGGTCCTACCCGCTCGGGAGCAGCGGGGTGGACGGGATGGTCGGCGGCCTCACCGGCGGTTTCGAGCCGGTCGGCGCCACCGCCGGCCACGCCCGCGCCGACCGCGCGGAGGCGAGGACAACCGGACGGCCGCTCGCCTCCGGCGAGTTAATCGTGCTCGCGCTGCCGGACGCCTCCGTCGACGTTCCCCGCAGCGGCTCGGGGCCGCGTCCGATGCTGGTGGTCGACGGGCAGGCCAGGGTGACCATCCTGCGGGGTGACGGCTCAGTGGTCGTCGACACCACGACAACGGACCGGCTCCCGCTGCCGGCCGGAGCCGCGTTGGTTGCCGTGCAGGCCGACGGCCTGGTCGATGACGGTGACGGGGTGGCCGGCTGGCACATCCGGTCGCGCGTCTGCGCGCTCGGCTCGCACGCGGCACTGGCCGCCGGTTGCGTCCTGGCCGCCGACGGCGGCCCGACCACCCGCGGCGCCACCTGGCTGACCTCGGGCGAGCTGCTGGCAGCCGCCGCCGCCGTATGCACGCGGTTCGCCCGCCCGGTCCGAGCCGTCGCGATCGTGGTCGAGGAAGGCGACGCCGACCGGGTCGACGCGGTGTCGCTCGACCTGTCCGGCGCGCGCCGCGCGACCGATGCCAACGGCGACGAAGAACCGCCGACCGTCCTGCTCAGCGGTGATCAGGCGGTGCTCGTCTATCCCGTGGAGCCCGACGAGCCCGGCAAGCGGCCCGTCACGGTCCGGGTGCGGGCGGGGGGCGACTGGCAGGTGACCGGCGTACTCGGCGCCGAGCACGGCGTCGACGAGCTGACCAGACAGGTCGTCCGCAACGGCGTCGTCGCGGCCGGCGGCCGGCTGCTCGCGGGCACCGGGAAGGGCTGCCGGATCAGCTGGGACGACCAGGGAACAGGGTGAGGCGCATGGCCGTCGGTGAGGGAAAGTTCGTGCTGTACTCACGGATCGAGCCGCCGTTGCAGGCCGGCGACTACCGCTTCACGACCAGCCAGGTGATGAGCGCCACCGGGCACGACCCGGGCCAGTTGCCGGTCGCCGAGCTGCCGACCCACGTCACCGTCCGCGCGCCGCGCTACACGCTGCCGCCCGACCAGGTGCTGTCGACGTTCCCACCGGCCGGCAGCGAAGGGGCGTACGGGACCCGACTTCCGCAGATCGTGATCCGCCGCCGGACTCTGCCCTGGGAACGCCTGGTGCAGAACGGCGTCCCGCCCTCGACCCCATGGCTCGCGCTGGTGCTGGTCGCCGAGGGCGAAGCCGAACTCCAGCTCAACCAACCGGTGGCCGAGTGCGTGACGCCCGGCCGGACCCTGCCCGGCAAGTCGGACGTCGAGCTCGGCAACTACCTGCAGATCCGCAAGTCGATGGTCGACCGGATCTTCCCCACCCAGCTCGACGTACCACTGCTGGCGCACGCGCGCGAGGTGGACATCCACGACACCGAGCTGATGATGGGCGACGACGACGGCTTCCTGGCCGTGGTGATCAGCAACCGGCTCCCCCTGCAGGGCCACGACGCGGACGGCACCGAGGTCCCCGTGAAGTACCTCGCCTGCCTGGTCAACCTCGAAGGACAGTTCACCAGCCTGCTGCCCAGCGCGCCGCAGCCCGCGCCCTTCACCCCTCTGCCGGTCAAGGTCGCCACGACCTACGCCAACCAGGCCCAGTGGGACCACACCACGATGGGTCGGCAGCCGTACGACGTGAACGTCGCGCCCACCGCCGGCACCGCCGGCACCGTCGGCACCGTCACCGCCGTCCCCAACCCCGGAACGAGTGCCGTCCGCTCCACCCAGCAGGCGAGCTGGTCGGCCCAGCCGACGGTGCGAGAGCACGCGGACGTCTACGCCGAGATGGCCCGGGACTTCCGCGAGGCGGTGATCTCGGGCTATGTCGCGGGCGAGTTCGTCGCCGTGGACCCGACGTTGCGGTTCCCCGTGCTGCTGCACTGGAGCTTCACGTCGTTCGGCACCATGACGTTCCGCTCGCTGATCGAGGGACTGGACTCGGGCCTGCTCGGCACGGTCGCGGACGCGGATGCCGCCGAGGGGACGGGCGCTCCGGGCGTGACGGGGCGGCCGCCGATCGAGGTCGTCGAGACCGGGCACACCGGGCTCGCGCACCGGACCAGACGCGGCGACCCGGTGCGTTCCTGGTATCGCGGCCCGTTCGTCGCGCATCCCACCACCGATTCACCAGGTGACCGACTGCCGCTCGCGCACGCCACCGACCAGCTTCGGATCGTCGTACCCGACGGCCGGGAGGACATCTCGCTCGCCGCAGCGTTCGAGATCGGCCGGCTGCTGGCGCTCGCGCGGCCGTCCATGATCGCGGCGCTGATGCGGTGGCGGCAGAACGGCTACCAGACCGCCCGCCGGAAGGCGGTGTGGAGCGACCACGTGCGCTTCCTCGACGAGGTGCTCGGCGCAGATCGGGTGCTCGGCGCAGACCGGGTGCTCGACGGACACCTCGGTGTGCGGCTGGGTAGGAGCCTGGGAAAGGCCGTCGCTACCAGGCCGGGAGACTTCCTCGGCGACCCCGCGCCGCTGGTGTCGCCCGGCCGACCGCTGCCGGTGGACGAAGGGCCGGAACGCCTGCTGGCCAAGGGATTCGGGCTTCCCGCCGACCTCTTCGACGGTGATGCCGTGACGGTGCTCGACCGGCTGCGCGACACTCCGGTGCTCCGGCCGGACGGTCCCCGCGACGCGATGACCTCGCAGGTGCGGGACGCACTGGCCCGCACCCTCCACCGCGAGGTCGACCGCCTGGTCGCCGACACCCTCGCGGGCGACGCCCGCCGGCGGGACGCGTTGGAACGGCTGCTGGCCGGTCTCGAAGCCGGCGCCACCGAGGCGGCAGAGACGAGCGTGACGGGCGAGCCGGGCGAGGCGGCAGAGACCAGCGTGACGCCGCGGTCCGGACGCGAGGAGGGGGAGACCGGTGAAGGTTGATGCCCGAACGGTGCTGAGGGAGCTGCCGCTTGCGATCAGCGAGCTGCCGCCGGTGGCGATCGCCACCGAGGACGACGGCGACGGCGCGATCCCGGCTGAGCTGCGGGAGTGGCTGGTCCGGCTCCGCCTGCTCGACGGCGTGCCGTTCGCGTATCTGGTCGCCGACTCCGAACTGCTGCCACCGGAGTCGATCCGCTGGTTCTACGTCGACCGGCGCTGGACCGATGCGCTGGTGCAGGGCGCGCTCGCGGTCGGAACGGTCAACAGCGACGACCGGACCCAGCTCTCGAACCAGTACCCGCAGGTGCGCGCCGAACTCGACAACGAGGAACGCAACCTGCGCCGCCAGGCCGGCTCGAACCGGTACGCCGGAGAGGCCGGGCCGATCAGCGGCTTCCTGCTGCGTTCGCAGGCGGTGTCGGGGTGGCCGGCGATGCACGTGCGGGCGTTCAGCATCGATCCGGGCCCGGACGCCGACGAGGCGAGGGTGCCGGAGGACCAGCCGGGACGGATGCGGCTGCTGCGGTTGGAACGCCTCGCTCCGGCGGTGCTGCTGTGCCTGTTCGACGGCGTGCCGACGGTGGTCCATCTCGAAGAGCCCCGCCAGGGCGTGCAGTTCGGCTTCGACGCCACGGGCGAGGACGAGAACGTGCGGGCCACGCTGCGCCCGCGCGACGCGACCACGTTCGACTACCTCCCGGGCGCACCGGTCGACGTGCCGTTCCGGGCCGGCGCCACAGGTGTCGTGGACATCCAGCAGTTGGAGCGGCGGCTCGAGGAGCGGGCGGGTAGCGGCGCGGCCGACGGCCTGGACAGTTCGGAGTACGCCCTGCAGCTGGTGCGGTTCCCGTTCCGGCAGGTGTTCGGCGATCCCGCACCGACGCCGGTGCGGTTCGTGTTCCGACCGACCGTGTCGTACCAGGCGATGGTCGACCAGGTGTTCCGGACGGAGGGCCCCTGATGGTCGATCCGCAGCGGCGCCGCGACGCCATCGTCGACCGCCGGTTCACCGCACTCGTGCAGGCCGGCGCCGCGCTGTCCACGATCGGCACCTGGGACGACGGGCTCTCCCGCCGCACCCGGATCCTCGTCCCCGTCGACGTCCAGGCGTTCGTCGTACCGGTCAACGGCGGCGAGGCGACCGTCGCGATGACCGGCGGGCCGGGTGATCCGCCGCCGTTCGAGCCCGGCAGCGTCCGGCCCGCCGGCATCCACCTGCACTGGGCGATGCCCGACGCCCTGGTCGCGGGCGCGAGCGATCCGACCGGCGAGGCTCTCGACCTGCCCCGCCTGCCCGACCGTTGGGTGGTGGTACGCACTCTCCAGCCCCTCGGGAGTCGCGAGGTACGCCCGCGGGGCTGGGTGATCGACGCCCGCACCGGATCGGTCACCCCCCTCGCGACCTATGTCGGGACACCCGATCCCGCGCCACCCGACACCCCGGTCCTCGAGCCGTTGGACGCCGCGGCCGGTGGCTCGTTGATGTGGACCGCGTCGTACGAAGCGAGCGCGGGCCGGTTCGGCTTCCACGACCCGCTTGACGACCTGACCACCGGAGAGAAGTTCGCCGGCGACCAGGCGGCGTACACGGTGGCCGGCTGGTGGAGCGACCTCGGCGAGGACCCGCTGGCCGCCACGACCGGGCCGAGACGGCTCGACGCGCGCCTCGCCGATCTCGGCTGGTACGTCGTGCACGACGCCGACGACGAGGCGCTGGTCGAGGAGGACCCCCGCCTGACCCGGATCCGCGACGGGATGGGCATGCCCTCGCCGAAGGACGCTGCTCCGGCGAGGATCACCGGCGCCGACGGGAGGACCGTCTCCGGCGCGCTCGACGACATCGCGTTCACGGTCAAGTCCCCGGTGCGGGCCGCCGATCTGGTCGTCATGACCCCGGCGCTGCCGCGTTACGCGACGCTGGTGCACGGCAGCGTGCTCGGCGTACCGGTCACGGGTGCCCTCCCGTCGGCCGACGACCGGCCCGATGCCGCTGACCTCGGACTCGCGCTCGGCCAGGACGTCGACGACGTTGTCTCGGCGTTCGGCGCCGAGGTGCTCGGCCTCGACCCGACCCACCGGCGGTCGGCGGAGACCCTGGTGGCGGCCTTCACCAGTGGCCTGATCGAGCAGATCGGCAGCCCCGACGGCCTGGAGAACCTTGCCGAACGCGAGCACGGCGACGGGTTCTGGTCCCTGCCCGGCGCTCCACTGCCGGCGGCGAAACCGGACCGCCTGCGCACCGAGGACACCGCTCCGCTCGGTCCCACGCGCGTGGGCCGCAAGGGCCGGGCCGCCCAGCCGCCGCACCGGCTGGGCACCAGGCTGGGATGGGCCGACGTCGAACTCACGTTGACATCCGGCACCGGAGCGAGCGCAGCGGCCTCCCGGCGTACCGAGGAGACACTGCCCGCCCCGGGCGGCACGACGCCGTCGGAGTCCCGCGAGGTCATCCGGCCTGCACCTCGCTACTTCCGGCCGCAGCCGCCGATGCTCGCGATGCGCGGCGTACGACCGAACCACCGGCACCACGGCGACGGTCTCTACGACGAGCAGGGCCGGCTGCGCTGCCGCTACCCGCGCGAGTGCGTACCCGCGATCGACGGTGTCGTCACGGGCACTGCCGTGCTCGGCTCGCTCGGCTCGGGCGCGGTGCCCGACGAGGTGCTCACGGTGGTCCGCGAGGCCGTGCTGCTGAACCTGTACGGCTTCCACTGGCTCGCCGAGGCGGGCGCACCGGACGCGTCGATGGTCGAGGTCTACCGGACCAGGCTCGCCGCCGAGATGGTCCGGCTGTACGGCGTCGACGGCCGCTACGACGGCACGAGCCACCTGGCGGCCGCGGCACCCGCGCCGGCCCTGGCGCCGGGCGATCCCTGGGAGGGAAGGTCGACGAGGGACGAGCTGCTCGACCGGCAGATCACCGCCGAACTGGCCGAGCACGCGCTGGTCAGGGGCGCCCCGCCGAGCCCCGTGGCGATCACCACCTGGCGGCAGCCGTGGGTGCCACTGTGGCTGGAGTGGAAGGTCACCCTCGACGGGCACGACTCCACGGCCGGCTGGCAACTCGCCGGGCTCGACCTGGAACCGACCACCGACCCGCCCACGGATCCGGGCGCCGAGGTGAGCCGGACCCTCGTCGGTCGCAGTCCCCTGAGTCAGGGGGTGTCGCGGGCGCTGTACGAAGGAATCCGTCGCTGGCGGGAGGCCGAACTCCAGCGCGACGCGACCGGGAACTCCACCCTGCCGACGTCCGACCAGGACCTGCTGGGGCGCCTCGGAGATCTGCTCGCCCCGCTCGACCTGGTGTCCGCGTCGCTCGACGGCCTTCGCGAGCAGCTCCTCGGCATCCCGTACGTCGGCGTCCTCCACAGTGCCGACGACAACGACAGTGCCAACGACAACGACAGTGCCGACGACAACGACGGCAGCGACGGGGCCGACAGCCTGCCGCGGGCGACCGGCGCGCCCGTCCCGCTCTTCGGTGGGACGCTCCGGATCGACGCTCTCCGGTTGGTCGACGCGTTCGGCCGGGTGCTCGACATCCCGCCGGAGGCGGTCGCCGGCACCGCCACCACGCTCGACCTCGCGGTGGAAGGACTCGCGGGCGGCATCCGGATGCGCCCACGTATCCAGCACCTGGCCAGGGCGCTCTTCCGTCTCGTCGACCCGGGTCAGCCGGCCGGTACCGACCCCACCGAACTGCGGGAGGCGTACGTCGACCAGCTCGACCCCGCCGCCGCGGTCAACCCGGTGGCAGGGTTCCTGCTGCCCGACCACATCGACGAGGCGTTGGAGGCGTTCACCGTCGCCGGTGAGCCGATCGGGCAGCTCGGCCACGACGCCGTGAACGGCGCGGTGACCTGGGAGACAGCACCGGGCCGGCCGCTGCCACCCGACGCCGGCCCCTTGGCCGGCCTCGATGCCCAGACACGGATCACCGGCGAGATCGCCGCCGGCCTCGTGCACGCCGACGTCGCGGCGCGCGACCTCGACCCACCACCCGGCATCAGCGCGTTGTCGGCGCTGCTGCGGGTCATCGACACGACGCTGTGGACCGTCGACACCTTCGCGGCGATCGGTTCGCCGACCGTCGCCGGTCTGGTGGGCAGGCCGGTGACCGTGGTCCGGGCGACGCTGCGGTTGGACGCGCCCGACGACCTGGACGAGGTGGACGTGGTCGCGCCGGGCGGGGCGGCGGCGCGCCGGGCGGCGTACGACGCGATGCGCGAGCAACGGTTCGGGTTCCGGCTGGGTGCGCTCAGCCGGACCGACGACGCGCTGCTCGGGTTCTACCTCGATGACGACTACGCCCTCCTGCGTCTGGTGGACCGGACGGTCGCCGCCCAGGCCATCGACAGCGGCCGCCAGCGTGGGCACCTGGGCCTGCTCGGCCAGGTCGCGGTGCCGGACGTCGACCCGCTCGTCCATCCGTACGTCGTTCCCGACGGCACGATCTGGCTGCGTCCCGGCCAGACGGCGCGCCTCACCCTGCTGATGTTGCCGGTCGGCCGGGTGCACCTCACGTCCGGGGTCCTGCCACGCAAACAGCTCACGCTGTCCGACGAGTGGACCTCGCCCGGGCTGCGACGGCTGGTCCCCTCCGTGCGGGTGGGACCGGTCCTCGTCGACCCGGCCGAGATCCGCCTGCCGCTCGTCACGCTGCTCGGCGACAAGCAGACCTTCACCCGGCGGACCGGGCCGCTCACCTGGCGGGACGACCCGATCGTCGCCGCCACCCAGACCGCCTACCTCCCCCGGCTGCCACACGAGGCGCAGGAAGGCTGGATCCGGGTCACGCCCACCGAACCAGGCAACGGGCCAGGCAACCCAGGCAACGGACCGGGCAACGGACCGGGAGAGACGCCATGACCGAGCCGACGCCTCCCTCCACAGGTACCTCACGACCGTCACGACCCAGGACCCGACGGTCGGGAAGGGCGGCCGAGCGGCATTCGTTCGTCGCCAGCCGGGTCGGTGAGTACGACGCCACCGCACTCGCAACGGCGATGTCCGACCGGCTCGCGGCCGAGGCGTCGGCCGCCGGCGTCCCGATGGAGCTGTTCCCCTCTGGCGACGAACGCCGGTGGGTGCCGATCGGCCCGTCCGTGACCCGCGCGTTCTCGTGGTTCTTCGCGCCGTCGTTCCCCCGCGCCACCGGCCGGGTTCGCGATGTCGCGGTGAGCGGCGACGGCCGCCGGGCCTATGCCGCGACCGCGAAGGGTGGGGTCTGGTACACCGACGACGGTGGCGCCACCTGGTCGCCCGTGGGTGGCTGGGCCGCCAGGTCGGCGGTGGCCGGCGGTGTCCACAACGCGCAGTCCTGTGGCGCGCTGCTCGTCGCGTTCGCCGATCCGCCGGGCCCTGACCCCAAGGCCGACGCCGCACGGGATTTCGTCCTGGTCGGCACCGGCGAGCTGCAGGGCTTCGGCCGTCCACCCGCGCGGCCCGCGCTGGCCGGGCGGGGCGTCCTCGCCGCGTTGGGGCCGGCGACCAAGCCTGGCAACGACCCCACCTGGGAGCCCGAGGCCGGCAGCGGTGTCTTCGAAGGCCTCGGCATCTTCGAGCTGGCGCGGGACCCGGCAGCGACCCCCGGCAGGACGACGGGTCCCGGCCTCGACCGCGTGGCGGCGGGCACCAGCGCGGGCCTGTTCCTCGGCACCCGGCGCCCCGCGGCGGCGCCGCACAACGGGGAGTTCACCTGGACGGCGAAGCCCGCCCTCGGCACCTTCATGGGCCTTCCCGCCGGACGACAGCCGATCGTCACCGAGGTGCTCTGGATCGCCCGCGGCGGCGATCCGGACGGCCGGATCCTGGTGGCGGTCGCGCTCGGACTCGAGACTCCCGCGCGGGCCGGCGTCGCACCGCCCGGCAGCGGGGTGGCCTACACCGACGACCTGGGCGCTACCTTCCACTGGGTGGCGGGTCTCGACCCCACCGCATCCGGAGCGGTTCCCATGGTCGGGCGGATGAGCTTCGCGAACCCCGAGGCGGACCGGGTCTATGTGCTCGGCGACCGCCAGCCCGCCGCGCCGACGGCCACGGTGGCTACCGTCTGGCGGATCGAGACCGCGGCCGCCGCCACCCCGTCGGCCGACGTGATCGCCGGCGTGCCCGTCGTGTGGGTGGCCAACTCGCTCGGCAAGAACCAGCGCGACTACGACCAGGCCATCGCGGTCGACGTGGTGGGCGGAGTGGACCGGGTCTATCTCGGCGGCAACACCGGTCCTGGCGGTGCGTCGCTGTGGTGTCTCGACGTCAGTGTCGGTCCGGCGTTGGTGCCGACCGCGGGAGTCTCCCGCACTGGTTCGCCACCAGCCGGCGACGGTGCGGCCACGGGTGGACACGTCGGCGGCAGCATCCACCCCGACGTCCACATGATCCGGCTGGCCGGCACCCATCCCAACCGTCAGGTCTGGGTGGCGACCGACGGCGGCGTCTTCGTGTCGACCCAGGCCGGTCGCGCCCACACGTTCGCCCCCCGGGCGACGGGCATGGCCGCGCTGGAGGTCAACTTCATCGCCGCCCACCCGACGTCGAGCCATTTCGCCGCCATCGGTACGCAGGACAACGGTCGGCAGTCCCGGGTCGGCGACCAGGTGTGGCACGACACCATGGATGGCGACGGTGGCGGCATCGTGATCCACCCGAACGAGTCGCAGGTCATCGTCTCGCAGGCGTTCTTCGCGGCATGGGACTGCGATCCGTTCGCCGGTTTCGTGAACCCCCTCACCCAGGGAGCGTTCGTCGACCCCACCAGCGACCGGGAGAGCGAGGCGTCAGCCTTCTACTCCGGTGCCGCGGCGGTCCGGCACGGTCCCACGTCCGCCCGGATCGCGCTCGGAACCAACCGCGTCTGGCTCACCGACGATCTCGGCGTCGCCGACCCGAACACCTGGAACGTCCTGCCCTATCCCGGTGGACCGCTCACCAACCCACGCGCGGGCGGGAGCGACCCGCCGGCCAGCCGCAACGTCGGCATCCCGGGAGGCACACCGCTGCCCGTGGTCAGCGGCGGCAAGGGACCCCTCGGCGAGGTGGTCACCATGAAGTGGGTCTCGTGGACCACGATCCTCGTCCTCTTCGCGAACGGGCTGGTGCGCTGGACCGAGGACCCGGTCACCCACCAGTGGACCTCGCGGCTCCTGGTCGCACCAAGCAACGTCACGTTGACACCGCCGGTCATCGACGCCCCGGACCCGGCCGTCAGCATGCTGAGCGACGTCGCGCCCGTGCCTGGGACGGACGACTTCTACCTCGCCACGACCGGCACCCTGGGGAACGCCGCCGACACCTGTCTGTACTTCCACGACGCGAGCAGCCGGTTCTTCGCCACGTCGCTACGTACCCAACTCTCCGCGCTCGATCCGGCGTACGCGGTGGTCGTCGATCCGGTGGAGGTCTCCGAGGTCTATGTCGGCACGGTGACCGGCGTGTGGAAGGGAGTGCGCGGCGCGGGTCCACCCGCGCCCGGCGCACACTGGCCGCACACCTGGGAGACCGACATCAACGGACTCCCACAGGTGGCGGTGCAGGATCTCAACATCTGGGTCGACCCGGACGGCTCCGCCGACAGCCCGCGACTGCTGCGAGCCGCTACACAGTCGCGGGGCGTCTGGGAGCGCGACCTGCGAGCCGCACCCGACCCGAAGCGTACGTACCTGCGGGTGCACGCCCGCGACGACCGGCGGCGGCTGCCGACGCCGATGAAGAATCCCCGGGTCAAGCCGGGCCGGCCGGACGTCGTGCCGTTCGCGAGCCGGGACATCATGATCCGGCCGCGAGCGAACCCTGCCGCGGCGCCACGGTGGCCGCTCTCGCCGGGTGCGTCCATGAACATCGGCAACGCACCCGCGTACCAGCTGTGGACGTTCCAGACCGCGTTCCGCTGGCTCTATCCCTCGGTGCACCCGGACGGCCAGTGGCCCGCGACCTTCGGTGCTCTCCTGGAGCTACACCGCAGCACCGCTCCAGCGCTCGGCCCGGTCGAACCCACGATCAACAAGGCACTGTGGGACGCGGTGGTCGGCGGCGCGCGCCTCGACGCCGCCGGCGCCGTCACCAGCAGCCCCTCCGATCCCCTCGCCGTGTACCGCCCGGCGTGGCAGACGCCGCTCGCGATGGACGCGGTCGCCACGGAAATCGACCTGCTGGAGAACGTCGTCCCGCCGAAGGTCGTGAACGACGTCTTCCACGTGTTCGCAGAGCCCAGCACGGTCGATGTCCTCATCCACCACCGCGACACCGAGCCGGTGCCCGCCGGGAACGCGTTCGCCATGCTGCTCTGGCGTTCCGGCCCCTCCCGGTCGGCGCTTTTGGCGACCAACGTCTCGCCGATCCCCGCCTACGTGAACGGGGTCCTGAGCGGCGGGCCCGTTCCGCCCGCTCCGGCCGGGTGGAACCGCGCCGAGACTCCCGGGGGCTCACCGAAGATTCCGTTGCCGGTGCCGCTGGACGCCCGACTGCCGCGCGCGGTGCCGATCGACGTGGACCTGTCCAGCCCCGGTATTCCGGCCAACCACTTCGTGCTGTTCCTCGCGGTGGCCGGATCCAGCATTGATCCTTGTGGCGAGGCGCCCGTCGGCCTGCCCGCGGTGCCCAAGCCCGCCGACCTGGTCAGGGGTTGGCCGTACGCCGCCCTGCGACTGGTCAAGGTCTCCGCTCGGCCCTGAGCCGCGGGCGAAGTTCGGCGAAACGCTGGGACTGTCGCCCGGCCCCCGCGTGGCGATCGAGGATGACTCTGAGGCGGGCGTGCGCGCCCCCGCCGGCGTGCGGCTCCTGGCGTACGCTCGTAGACAACGCAGCATGAATCAGCGTGGAATCAGCGGGGTCCGAATGCGGTGAGCGGATTGCGTAAACCGCATGGAATCGCCCTTCATCGTGGATATGTACTTGGTGAAATAGGCGCATGCCGACATTGGCAACAGATGCGGCCGACAGCCTGACTCGGGAGCTGGGTGGCCTTCCGGTCGAGGTGACGAGTTTCGTCGGCCGCCGGGAGGCCGCAGCCGGGGTGAAGCACGCACTGGCGCGGTCGCGGCTGGTGACGCTCACCGGCGTCGGCGGTGTGGGCAAGTCACGGCTGGCGTTGCGGGTGGGGCGCAACCTGCGACGTGCGTTCACCGACGGGGTGTGCTGGGTGGACCTGGCGAAGCTGCAGAACCCGGGGATGGTCGATCGTGCGGTTGCGGCCGCCCTGGGCCTGCGGGACCAGTCGGCACGTACGTACGAGACCGTGCTCGCGCACTATCTGGCCGACAAGACCATCCTTGTGATCCTGGACAACTGCGAACACGTGCTCGGCCCCTCCGCCAGCCTGTGCGCCACGTTGCTTTCCACCGCGCCGGGCCTGCGGGTGTTGGCGACAAGCCGGGAGCCGCTCGGAATCGAAGGCGAGCACATCTGGCCCGTTGCACCGCTGTCCCTGTCAGAGGTGGCCGAGTCGGCTCGGGGGATCGACGAACCGACCCGATCGGAGCACGGCTCGTCGGCGCTGAGCGGAGCGGATCGAAGTGTGGTGTCCACATACTCGGAGGCTGTGCAACTGTTCGAGGATCGAGCCAGATCCGTCTTGCCTGGCTTCGTCGTGGACCGGACTAGCGAACGTGTGGTGAGTCGCCTGTGCCAACGGTTGGACGGTGTGCCGCTCGCCATCGAACTAGGGCGTGTCCCGTGGATCTTTATGGGGGGTGGTCGTGTAGTTCATAGGTGTGTTTGATCGTCATGACCTGACTGATGAGGAGTGGCAGCGGCTTGAGCCGCTGCTGCCGGATCGGGCGCCTTGTCGGGGTGGGCGCTGGCAGGACCATCGGCGGCTGATCGATGGTGTGCTGTGGCGGACGCGGACGGGCAGCCCGTGGCGTGATCTGCCTTCCTGCTATGGGAATTGGAAGACCGTCTACAACCGACACCGGCGTTGGTCGGCGGATGGGACGTGGGTGCGTGTTCTGGCTGAGCTGCGCCGTGGCTGTGATTGCGTCGATGCCGATGGTGAGTGGACGACTGCGGTTGACTCGGCGATCGTTCGTGCACATCAACACGCGGCCGGTGCGCGCAAGGAGCTCCCGCTTGATCCGGACACAGGGGGCTCTAGCGAATTACAAGAATCTGGGCGGTGACCGGGAGGCGTTGGGCCGTTCTCGTGGTGGCCTGACTACCAAGATCCATCTCGCTGCCGACCTGCGATGTCGCCCACTGGCACGGGTCACCACCGCTGGTCAGCGACATGATTCGATCGCGTTCACCGCGGTGATGGACGGGATTGACATCAAACGCTGGACCAGCGGGCGGCCACGCACGAGACCCAGCAGAGTCCTTGCCGACAAGGCCTACGCCAACAAGACCATTCGTGCGCACCTGCAGAGCCGAGGCATCAAAGCCACCATCCCGCAGCCGACCAACCGGCTACGCCGTGGCCGGCCACCGGCCTTCGATGTCGAAATCTACAAACAGCGCAACGTCGTCGAACGCTGCATCAACAAACTCAAACACAACCGAGCCCTCGCCACCAGATACGACAAACGCGACTACATCTGGCGCGGCACCATCGACGTCGCGTCGATCAGAATCTGGCTCCGCGACCCAGTTCCATGATCCACGGGACACGCCCTAGCCGCTGTGCGGATGCGCGTGTTGGCGCCGTAGCAGATCCTTGCACGGCTGGAGGACCGATTCCGACTGTTGACCGGGGGGAGTCGTGCCGCCTTGCCGCGGCATCAGACGTTGCGGGCGACGGTGGACTGGAGCTTCGACCTGTGCTCGGAGTCCGCGCGGGAGCTGTGGGCTCGATGCTCGGTGTTTGTCGGCGGTTTCGACCTGGCGGCCGCGGAAGCTGTGTGTGCCGACGATCAGCGCTCCGCCGCCGAAGTGCTGGACGGGATCGCCGGCCTGGTCGACAAGTCCATCGTCATCCGGGACCAGCGCGGCACGTTGGCGAGATACCGGATGCTGGACACGATCCGGCACTATGGCCTCGAGCGACTGGCCGAACGCGGCGAGCGAGCTGCGCTTCTGCGGCGGCACCGGGACTACTTCCTACGGCTGGCCGAGGCCTCCGACGCGGAGTCGTGCGGCTCGGGACAGCTGGAGTGGCTACAGCGCCTGCGGTGGGAACGTGCGAACTTCTGGCAAGCCTTGGACTACTGCTGCAGCACCCCAGGTGAAGGACGAACAGGTCTACGAATGGGTGCAGCGCTCTGGTTCTACTGGGTCGGTTGTGGGTTCGTGCGCGACGGGGGTTACTGGCTCGACCGAATCCTGGCCCTCGACGCGAGCCCGACGAAAGAGCGCGCCAGGGCACTGTGGCGGGCCGGCTGGATCGGATACCTGCAAGGCGACAACGAGGCAAGTTTGGCCCATCTCGAGGAGAGTCTTTCCCTCTCGCGCGCGTTGGGCGACGAGACCGAGACGACCTACGCCATGCAGTTCCTCGGCGAGGCGGAAACGTTCGACAACAACGTGGTCCGCGGTGAGGTGTTGCTGGACGAGGCACTGGACCGCCAGCGCAGCTCCGACCGCTGGACCGCTCCTGGTCTCCTGGTCTTCGCACAACGAGCCTGGGTTGCCGCACACTTAGACATTGAGTACGCCGTGGCGCTTCTGTCCGAGGGTCGTGCCATCTGCGCCGCGTTGGACGAGCGCTGGACACGCTCGTGGATCGACTGGCACCTCGGCGCCATCCTGTGGATAGGCGGCAGGCATCAGGAATCGGGCGTCCACCTGCGAAAGTCACTCCGCACCAAGCGGGAGTTCGAGGATCCACTGGGCTTCCCCTTCGTCATCGAGCTTCTGGCCTTCGTGTCCTCATCGGAGGGAGATGCCGAACGCGCCGGTGTGCTGTTCGGGGCGGCGGAGAAGATGTGGCAACTCATCGGCAGGCCGCTGGCAGGCATCAAGGTTCTGCTCGCAGGGAGCGAGACGTGCAGGACGCGTAGCCGGAATGCCCTCGGAGACCAGGCATTCGAGGCCGCGATCCAAAAGGGCGGTCGATGTCACAGAAGGATGCGATTGCCTACGCCCTCGGCGAGAAGGCGACACCGACCGCCACCGAGCCAACAGGTGCGCACCCACCCCAAGCCGGACTGACCAAGCGGGAGCAAGAGGTCGCCGACCTCATCGCACGAGGCCAGTCCAACAAGGAAATCGCCAACACCCTGGTGATCTCGCAGCGTACAGCCGAGACCCATGTCGAGAACATCCTCATGAAACTGGGACTCAGATCCCGCACGCAGGTCGTGACATGGCTGACCAGACGCCACCGATGACCGCGGGGACGCGCGCACGTCGGACGGCCCGGTTCAAACTGCGCGAGGTTCAACGGTACGGAGGCTTCCCCAGGGTCGGCAGGCGGCGACAGTTTCGGCAGGATGGTGCGATGGCAGAGGCGGATCGACGTGATCTCGGTCGGGTGTTCAACGAGGTGCCGGAACTCTACGACCGAGTTCGACCGAGCTATCCCGATGAACTGTTCGCGGACCTCGTCACTGTCACCGGCATGGACAAACGGTCGTCGGTGCTCGAGGTGGGCTGCGGTACCGGCCAGGCGACGCGCTCGCTGGCGGCGCTCGGGTGCTCAGTGACCGCCGTCGAGCCGGGCGCGGGAATGGCCGCACTCGCTCGCCGACGGCTCGCTACGTTCGGCAACGTCGACGTCGAGGCGTCGACGTTTGAGACGTGGGACGACCACGGTCGACGCTTCGACGCCCTGGTGGCTGCGTCGGCGTGGCATTGGGTCGACCCGTCGATTGGCTGGCGCCGAGCGCACGACGTGCTTTACCCCGGTGGTTGGATGGCGCTGCTCGGCAACGTCGTTGTCCGCCGGCCGGGAGAGCCGGAGGTGTACGCCGAGACCGCCGATCTCCACGAGCGGTTCTCCCCCGGGAACCCCGGCTGGGGTCATCCGCCACTCGAGGACGACGTACGCACCACCGACGAGGGTTGGGGACTCGTCGACGATCCCGGCGGCTTGTTCGGCCCCACGATCGTGCGCTGGTACCCGACCGTTCAGTGGTTCAACGGCGACGGCTTTGCCGATCTCCTTCGCTCGACGTCGCTGTACCGGAGGCTCGACCGCGACGTCCGTGAGCCCCTGCTCGACGCCATCGCCGAACGCATCCGCACGCGGATGGGCGACCTGGTATCACGCCGTTACCTGAGCGTCCTCCGTGTCGGACAGCGCGCCGAGTGACCAAAGAGGTGAAGGATACGTCCTGGAGGTTCTCTTCCGGCATCGGCAGCTATCCGGTGCTGGAGGAACCGGTAGCGGTGCTGCGTGGATCGGCAGCCCGAGACCGATGAGTTCCCTTCTCGCCATCGGTCACCACACTGACACTGCACGCCCGGCGGAAGGAACGGAAAGAACGATGTCGAGCCTCATGGTGGACTTCATCATCTCCCTCGACGGTTACGCGTCCGCGGACGGCTGGCCCGGCTACTGGGGCATGGAAGGGCCTGAGTATCTGGCGTGGCTCAACGAAAGCGCCGAAAGCGAGCACACCGCCCTCATGGGTGCGACGACGTACCGGCTGATGTCCGGGTTCGCCGCCGAGATGGCCGACGATCCCGGCTTTGCCGCGTTGACCGCGCTGCCCAAGGTGGTGTTCTCCTCCACCTTGAAGGCACCACTGTCGTGGGCCAACACGGAGTTGGTCGACGGGGACCCCGTCGAGGCCGTGCGGGACATGAAGCGGCGCGACTCCCGACCGCTGCGCACCTTGGGCAGCCTCACCTTGTGCCGGTCGCTGCTCGAAGCCGGCGTGGTGGACCGCTTCCGTGTGGTCGTCTTCCCTGTTATCACCGGCGCCACCGGGAAGGAGCGCATCTTCGACGGGTACCGCGACATCGCACTCGACCTGGTTGACAGCCGTACGTTCGACGGCCGGCTCCAGTTGCTCGAGTACGTTCCCACGGTGCTGGACGGGCCGCCTGGTGTCGGCGGCTGAACTGGCCTTCCGGCGGTCAGCGGACGCGGTGGGAAAGTTGTTTGTCAGGGTTCCCCGGGCGTTGCTACGGTGCGGGCGTCAGGTGTGGAAGGGGGTGACGATCATGTCCGATCGAGTGACAGCGTCGCCCGAGAGCCGCCACCAGCCCTGACAGAGAGCCTGGGCCTCGCTGCTGACATCACAGTGGAGGCTCCTGATGCATCTTTCCCTTCTGCTTCGCCTGCGCCGTTTCCTGGCCGGACAGCGGTCGAGGCTTGCTCTGTTCATCGCGTTGTTGCTGGCGTCGGCGCTCCTCGCCGTCGCGGTCCCACTGGCATTCCAGCGGGTCGTCGACGATGGACTGGCGGTGGGCGCCACCACGGTCGCGATGACGTGGACCGGCGTAGCGCTGGCACTCGGCCTGATCGCCACCGGGGTGGGTGCCGTTGCGAACGCCTGGGGCGCCGAGGTCGGTGCCAGGATGTCCGAGGCGCTGCGGTTGGCGCTGTTCGACCAGATCACCGCCCAGCCGTACGCGTTCCATGCCCAGTCCAAGGCCGGCGCAGTGGTTTCCCGGCTGACGCGCAGCCCCTCAGCGGCCAACAACCTGATCCAGTCGATCTTCGGCGCGTTGGTCGGTCAGGGAGTGCTGCTGGTCCTGGCTGTGGTCACGTTGGGCAGTATCAACGTGAGCGCGGTCGTCGTCGTGCTGGCGATGGTGCCACTGTTCATGATCCCGTTCCGGGTGTTCACCAAGCGCCTGTTTACGGCCGGGCGCGACCAGACCGCCGCCACGAGCGAGGTCGAGCACTTCCTCACCGAACGGCTCAATGTGGAAGGTGCCGTGTCGAGGCATCTGCTCCATTCACACCCCGCCGAATCCGCGGAATTCGCCGCACGGGCGGCCAAGATCACGGCGGCCGTGATTCGACGTAACAACAACTTCTACGGATCCCAGTTCTTCACCTCCGCCCTTGCCGCTCTGGGCGTGGCCGGCGCCTATGCTGCCGGCGCGCTGCAGGGTGCCTCGGTGGGACAGGTCGTCGCGATGGCCGGCCTGGTGAAGTTGATCTACGACCCGCTCGTGCAGATCAGCGTCCAAGGGCTCAGCCTGAGTGGCGGCATCATCGAACTGGAGAAGATCTTCGCGGTGCTGGACATGCCGGTCCACCAGCCGGCAGGTCAGCAAAAGCTCGACACGTCGGCGCGACGGCTCACGTTCGAGCACGTGTGGTTCCGGCATCCCGCGCCCGGAACAGCGACCCTGCCTGACCTCGCCGCGGAGACTCCCACCGTCGGCGAACACGACTGGGCGGTCGCCGACCTCACCTTCTCTCTCGTGCCTGGTGGTACGACGGCTCTGGTCGGACCCAGCGGAGCCGGCAAAACCACCACGGCACTGCTCGCCGTCGGGGTGCACCAGCCGACCCGAGGTCGCATCATGATCAACGACCTCGACCTGGCCGAGCTGTCTCCGACCTCGCGGCACCGGGCCATCGGCATGGTGACCCAGGACGTCTTCGTCCTCCACGCCAGCCTCCGGGACAACCTCACGGTCGCCCGGCCCGGGGCGACCGACCGCCACCTCAAGGAGGCCCTGCGTCGCGCCCAGCTCGCCGCCCTCATCGACACCCTCCCGCAAGGACTCGACACCACGGTCGGTGATCGCGGCTTCCGGCTGTCCGGCGGAGAACGTCAACGACTCAGCCTCGCCCGGCTCTTCCTCGCCGATCCGGCCATCGTGATCCTGGACGAAGCAACCGCTCACCTGGACACACTGACCGAAGCCGCGCTCCACAACGCGATGACCCACCACCTGGCCGGGCGCACCACGTTGATCATCGCCCACCGGCAGAGCACGATCGAGAACGCCGACCAGACCATCCATCTCGACAAGGGCCGGGTCGTCACCCCATTCACCGTCTGACGGCTGGCGATCCTGGTCGACGGGGCGCGGGTGGCGAAGGCTGCCCTTGGTGCACAGGGAAAGCTAAGGGGTGTCGAGACAGACGAGAACGTCCACGGCGACCGGATCGGGGCCGTCGTTCTTCACCGTCAGACCACGCGGTCCGTCGGTGACGAGCGCCGCGAGCACATGGGGATTGGCCACGAGGAGCGTTCCGTCGACGACGATCGGGTCGCCGCTCGTCGTCCCGTGGCTCGGAGTCACGGTGACGGTCGCGGCGGAGCCCTGCCCCGAACCACCGCTGGTTGTCGCCCTCAGCGCCAGCAACGCGACCGTGCCACCGTCGGGCAACAGCGGGACCTCCACCTCGTCGGCTCCCCCTGCAGCCTCGAGCGAGCTCGACGCGAAGGTGTACGAGTCCGGAGCCAGGCTCGCTCCGAGCGGCATCGTGGGCCCGCCCTGCACCTTGACCGACGCGGTCACGGAGACGTCGACCATGGGGACCTCCTCGGGACTGTCCTGCTTTCGTACGTCCACAATGCGCCGGCGCCGTCAAAGCGGTGTCACCGCCGCGTCACCGAGCCCGTGACGCGGGTGTGACGAGCAGGTGACGGCACTCGGGCACCGTGAGGAGCCGAGGCGATCATCGTCGAAGGAGCCTGCGATGCCTGCAGCACTCACCTACCCGGGCGTGTACGTCCAGGAGATCCCCAGTGGTAGCCGCGCCATCACCGGCGTCGCGACGTCGATCGTCGCATTCGTCGGGCGGGCCGCGCGAGGGCCGGTGGACGAACCGGTGTCGATCGCTTCCTTCGCGGAGTTCGAGCGCGTCTTCGGAGGCCTCTGGCGCGAGAGTGGCCTCGGCTACGCGGTCCGCGACTACTACCTGAACGGTGGTAGCAGTGCACTCGTGGTCCGGCTCGCCGGTGGCGCCACCAGCGCCGAGCTCGACGTCGACGGCCTGGCACTCACGGCGTCCGGGCCGGGCTCCTGGGGAAACGTGCTCGAGGTGGACGTGACCCATCCGTCCGCCGGTGACGCGGCCGAGGTCGCGGCCGCACAGGGCGTGGACGCCAACGACCTGTTCCACCTGACCCTCCGTGAAGGGCCGGCAGAGTCCCCACGGCTGCGCGAGGATTTCCTCAACCTCACCGTGGTCGAAGGCCCGCGCCGCGTGGACCTGGTGCTGCGGGCCTCGCAGCTCGTCTCGACCGCGGGAGCGCTGCCCGCCGACCGGCCGGCCGCGGGAACCTACGTGGTGGCGTCCACCGCTCAGGGCGACGACGGTGCCGCTCTCCAGGCCGACGACTACGACGACGGTACGACGTTCGCGAGCGGGAAGAAGGGCCTCTTCGCGTTGGCGAAGGCCGACCTGTTCACCCTGCTGTGCCTGCCGCCGTCGAGTCCGGCGGGAGACCTGCCGGACGCCCTGTGGGCCACGGCCCTGTCGTTCTGCCGGGACCGTCGCGCGTTCCTCCTTGTGGACCCACCCGGTACGGCGACACACACAACGGTGGAGGCCTGGCTCGCCGCCCGAGGCCTCTCGGGGGAGATGGCCCGCAACGGTGCTCTGTACTTCCCGCGCATCCGCCGCCCCGATCCCCTACGCGACGGCGCGGTCGGCGAGTTCGTACCCTGTGGCGCGGTCGCCGGTGTGATGGCGCGGACGGACGCGTCCCGGGGCGTCTGGAAGGCGCCGGCGGGCATCGACGCCGGCCTCGCGGGGGCCAGTGGGCTGACGGTGAACCTGGCCGACTCCGAGAACGGCGCACTGAACCCGAAGGGCATCAACTGCCTGCGGACGTTCCGTGGCGTCGGCTCCGTGGTGTGGGGAGCGCGGACCCTACGCGGCGCGGACATCCTGTCCGACGAGTACAAGTACGTGCCAGTGCGACGGCTGGCGCTGTTCCTGGAGGAGAGTCTCTACCGCGGCTCGCAGTGGGTGGTGTTCGAACCGAACGACGAACCCCTGTGGTCGCAGGTCCGCACCACGCTCGGCGCGTTCATGCAGGACCTGTTCCGGCAGGGCGCGTTCCAGGGTCGCACGCCGCGCGAGGCGTACTTCGTCAGGTGCGACGGGGAAACCACCACGCAGTACGACATCGACCGCGGGATCGTCAACATCCTCGTCGGCTTCGCACCGCTCAAGCCGGCCGAGTTCGTGGTCATCGGCATCCAGCAGAAGACCACCAGCGCGTCGGCCTGAGCGGCACGCGGAAAGGAGGGGCGGCATGGCCGAGTTCACGGTGAACGCGACCCGCTTCGACCCGTACAAGAACTTCAAGTTCCGGGTGAAGTGGGACGGCCGGTACGTCGCCGGCATCAGCAAGGTGGGTGCCCTCAAGCGGACGACCGAGGTGGTGGCCCACCGGCACGGCGGCGACCCCAGCAGCAGTCGCAAGTCACCCGGTCGTTCGGAGTTCGAGGCGATCATGCTCGAACGCGGTGTGACCCACGACCAGGACTTCGAGCAGTGGTCGAACAAGGTGTGGAACTTCGGCTCCGGGCTCGGAGCCGAGACCTCGCTGAAGGACTTCCGCAAGGACATCATCATCGAGGTCTACAACGAGGCGGGCCAGCTGGCCCTTGCGTACAAGGTGTTCCGCTGCTGGGTCTCGGAGTTCCAGTCACTGCCGGAGCTGGACGCCAACGCCAACGCCGTCGCGATCCAGAGCCTCAAGCTGGAGAACGAGGGATGGGAACGCGACTACGCGGTCACCGAGCCGACGGAACCGTCGTTCGTCGAGCCCTGACCTCTCGGCACCTTGACCGGAAGGACGGCCAATGGGCGCTCTCCGCGATCCCGGGCGGTTGCTCGTCGCGTGGGAGGACGCTGCCGGTGTGCCGCCGGCTGCCCGCGGCACGGTCCTCCTCCACCGGGCAGGGCTGGTCGACGACCTCGACACCGCCCTCGACCTCCCGATCGGGGTGGTCGCGTCGCTGGCCGCCCGGCTCTACGCCGAGGAGTTCGGTGCTGTGGTTCCGGGGATCCTGACGTGTCACAGCTGTGGGCAGCTGCTCGACGTGGAGCTACCGATGGCCTCCGTCGTCGCCGCGTCCCAGGACGAGTCCGTGGGCGCGGAGTCCGCGGTCGCACTCGCCGGCGGCCGCAGGCTGCTGGTCCGCGCACCGACGACGAGGGACCTGGTCGCCGCCGGCGGTTCACACGACCCCGCGCGGGAGCTCCTGAACCGCTGTGTCCGCGCCGAGGACAACGCCCCGGTCGATGCCGACGGCCTCGACGAGGCCGCGCTGACGCTGGTGGACGCCGCGGCCGAGGAACTCGCCGGGTCCGCGGCGGTCGTCGTGCGTACGGCCTGCCCGTCCTGCGGCACCGAGGTGGCCGCGCCGTTGGACGTCGCCGCTCTCCTCTGGGACCGGGTGGCGTACGCCGCACCCGCCATCCTCGCCGAGGTCGCCGAGCTCGCCGCCGCGTTCGGATGGGCGGAGGCCGAGGTGCTCGCGCTCACACCGGTCCGACGTCGCACCTACCTCGAACTCGCCCGAGGAGGTGCCCGGTGAGCGCGTTCTTCGCGCGGATGGCAGCGCGAGCGTCCGGCCAGGAAGTGCCCGTCGCGGTGCGCCAGCCTCAGCCGTACGAGACAGCGACGGACCCAGGTACCGGCGGGCCGGCGCGAGGATGGCTTCCGAACGGCACCCAGCACGCAGACGTGACGGAGCTACCCGCTTTCGTGCTGCCCGAGGTGTCGAGTGAGACCCGTGACCGTGCCATCGACCCGCGGTTCCCGGACCGGCTGAGGTCCAGTCAGCCCGCGTACGGCGTACCTTCGCACCCGTCCGCCCCGATCGACGGTGGGCGGGCACGCCCCGGACCAGCCCACCCTCCGGCCGTCCTGCCCCTCCGGCGCACCACCCCACCCGACGTCGCACCGCGTCCCGGGACAGATTCGCCGGGCGGCCCGCACCCGTCCACGCCACTGATCGCCGCGACCCGCCCGGAGCGGGACCGACCCGGTGTCGATCCCTCCGGAGGGGCACCGGCCGGATCAGAACTGGACGGCCGACGGCAGCCGCTGGCTCAGGAGGCTTCGACACCCACCACGCCCCCTCCGCGACCCGCCGGATCGACGCCCGCCGTCCAGCAGCAGCCCGGTTCGCGGCGTCGGCAGCAGCCTCGCGGAGCACCCGAGCCGGCCAGTCAGGCAGCTTCGGCGGCCACGTCGGGCGAGCCACTGTCGGCCGCGCGACGCGCCACGGGAAACACGCGTCCACCGGTACCCGATCTGGCGACCCTGCTGCGAACCCACGTCCTCCCGCACCTGGCTGACCGGGGTGCGGTGTCCCGCGACGAGATCGTGGTCGTCGACGACACCCCGAACGGCTCGCCGGCGAGACACCGCGACCCACCGGCGGCCGGGACCGTGAGCGTACGCACCGGACAGGTCCGCAGCCACGGGTCCGAGGCGTCCGGACCGCGAGCCGATCGTGGCGCTCCGGCAGGACGTGCAGCACCAGAGGTGAACGTCCACATCGACCGCGTCGTCGTGACCAGGGCACCGGCGCCCCCACCCACCCCCGCTCCGGTGTCGCCGCCCACCCCACGGTCCGGCCGTACCCGTGTCGACCACGCCGGCTACCTCACCCGCCGCCGGGAGCGCGGATGAGCAACTCATTGGCGATCGCTGCGGTCACCTCGGCCATCAGGTACGTCCTCGACCGGGCCCTCGAACGTACGCACCCCGGGCAGGTCGGAGACGCGGCCGTAACGACGCTGCACCCCGCCAAGCTGGTGACCACCGATCTCGCCGGCAGTGCGGGCATCAACGTGTACTGCTACCAGGGAACCCCCAACCACGCGTGGAACCTCACCGACCTGCCGACGCGACGCGGCGACGGCTCCACCGTCAAGCGTCCGATCGCCGCCCTCGACCTGCACTACCTCCTCACCTGCTACGGCGAGGAGACGCGGCTCGAACCGCAGCGGCTGCTCGGCCGGGTCGTCGGCGCCCTGGCCGCCACCTCCATGCTCACCCGGGGCGTCGTGACCGCCGCCCTGGATCTCTACAGCGGCGACGACACGGAGACGCCGTTCCTGGCCGCGTCCGACCTCGCCGACGAGGTGGAGCTGGTCAAGCTCTCCCCGGCGACGCTGTCGCTGGAGGAGATGTCCAACCTGTGGGGAATGCTCGACACGCCGTACCAGCTGTCGTTGACCTACCTCGCCACAGTGGTGCTGATCGCCGCGGACGTGACACCGAAGGTGGCGTTGCCGGTTCGTCGGCGGGCTCTGACGGTGAGCCCTTCGGGGCCACCCCGGCTTGCGAGCGTCACGACCGACCCCGCGGACCAGGCGGTGGGGACCGGATCGACGGTCGTCGTCCGCGGCAGCCGCCTCCTCGGGCCTGGCGCGGGGGTCAGGATCGGCCCGGTGGCCCTCGCGCCGCAGCCCGGAGCCACCGCGGACGAGGTGCGGGTTGTGGTCGCCGACACGGTGCCAGCGGGCGTACACGCGGTACAGGTGACCCACCGGTCCCCGGCCGGCCCGGCCGGAGCACCGTCCCGAGTCGTCGCAACCTCCAACGCCGTCCCTCTCGTCGTCCGCCCCTCCGTGAACGTGACGGGCATCGACGCCGACGCCGTAACCCTCGCGGTCAGCCCGCCACTGCAGGCCGGACAGCGTGCCACCGTGGTCCTCGGCCGGCTGTCAGGCGGTTCTCCCGAGGATCCCACCGACGTGACCCTCGTCCTGCCGCCGCTACCCGACGATGAGGCACCGCAGCCGTCGCTCGTCGTCCCCTCCGACGACATCCCGGAGGGTCGGTGGCTCGTGCGTCTCCAGGTGGACGGGGTCGACAGCCTGCCCGGCCTCGTGGGTGAGACCTACGCCGCACCGTCCGTCACGCTTCCGGCGCCATGACCCAGACCACCAGCGCCACGTGGGAGCAGGCCAACCGGGACGCTCTCGTCGCCGAGCTCGGCGTCCTGCGCGCGCTGCTCCGGCACCGCGCCGGGGAGGTCAACGGACCCGGACCTGACGAAGCGCGGGCGGCCGCAGCGTGCGCGCAGGAGCGGTTGCCGGGTCCGAGCGCCCTGGACCAGGTGGTGCAGGGTTTCGGCCTGACGACGTTCGAGCGGTCGGCTCTGCTTCTCGCGGCCGGGCCCGAACTCGTCGCGGCGACCGCTGACGAGATCGCGGCTGTCGGTGGTGACCCGCGGCCCACGTTCGCACTCGCTCTGTCGACTCTTCCCGAGGCCTCCTGGGGCGCAATGACGCCGACCGCCCCGTTGCGGCGGTGGCAGTTGTTGCGGCTGCTCGACCCGACCTCGCTGACTCGTACGCCGCTGCTGGTGGCCGAACGGGTGCTCCACCACCTGGTCGGCGCGGGCTACCTCGATCCCGAGCTCGCCGCGGTCGCCCGGCCGGCAAGCACCGCGGTCGAGCTCGCCGACTCTCTACGTGAGGCGGCCGACGCCGTCGCGGCAGCCTGGGCCGACGGCCGGCTGGTCGTGCTGAGCGGACCACAGCGGGAGAACCTCACCACCGTCGCGGCAGCGGCGGGTCAGGCGGCCGGTGGCCAACGGCTCTTCGTCGTGTCCGCCACGGACCTCCCGCGTGCACCAGCCGACCGGGACCACCTCCTGCGCCTGATGGAACGCGAGTCCGTACTGGCCGGGTGCGCGTGGGCAATCGATCTCGACGGTGCCCGAGCGGACGAGGTCGGCGGGCTCCTGCGTGCGCTTCCCGGCCTCGGCGTCCCCGCCGTGCTGCTGGCGACGGACGACACGACCGCCCCCGCTGGGGCCGTCCGGGTCAGTGTTCCCCGCCTCGGAGTCCAGGAGCGACACGCGATGCTGTCGGCCGCGTTGCGTCGGCACCGCGGCACGCGGCCCGGCCCGGACGACGCCGCGACGCTCGCCACCGCGGGCGTGTTCGACCTGGCCGTCGCCGACATCGAGGCGGCCGCTGAGGACGTCGGGCGCGGGCGGGCACTCTGGGAGGCCTGCCGGACGCGGGCACGGAGCAGGTTCGCGGGGATGGCGCAGGTCGTCGAACCCCGGGCGGGCTGGGACGACCTCGTGCTCCCGGCGGGTCGCCTCGACCAGTTGCGCGCGCTCGTCGCGGGCGTACGACACCGGGCTACGGTGCTCGACGACTGGGGCTTCGCCGACCGCTCGGCGCGCGGACTGGGGACTGCTGCGCTCTTCGCCGGGCCCAGTGGCACCGGCAAGACGCTCGCGGCCGAGGTCGTCGCCGGTGCCCTCGGGCTGGACCTCGTGGTCGTCGACCTCAGCCAGGTCGTGAGCAAGTACATCGGCGAGACCGAGAAGAACCTGCGCAGGGTCTTCGACGCCGCCGAGGACAGCGCCGCGGTGCTCCTCTTCGACGAGGCGGACACACTGTTCGGCAAGCGGACGGAGGTGCGGGACAGCCACGACCGCTACGCCAACCTCGAGGTCGGCTACCTGTTGCAACGGATCGAGTCGTTCCGCGGCCTGGCGGTGCTCACGACCAACGCGAGATCCGTTCTGGATCAGGCGTTCCTGCGGCGGCTCCGGGTCGTGGTGACATTCCCGTACCCCGACCTCGCCGCCCGCGAGGCGATGTGGCGGCGGGCGTTCCCACCCCAGACGCCGACGGCCGGACTCGACCCGCGCAAGCTCGCGGGCGTCGACCTGCCGGGTGGCGGGATCGCGGCCGCCGCACTGACAGCGGCGTACCTGGGGGCTGACCGCGGCGAGGTCAACGCGGCCGACGTCGCCGCGGCGACCCGCTGGGAACTCGCGAAGACCGGCCGCACCGTCCCCGGCCGGAAGTAACCGGTACGCCGGCAATCATCGCACCGGTACGGCACGCGCGTTGGCGGCTCGGCTGGCCTCCTCCGCAGTGGCGAAGAGGGCATCGGGTCCCGTCCGGATGACGTTCGGGCGCTCCAGCAGTTGGAGGTCCGAGGTGGACGTGGGGAAGTCGACGAAATCCCCCAACTGCTCTGGGTGCGTGTGGGTCCAGGTCAGCGCGACAGTCGCACCGGTGAACCGGTCGAACCACCCGGCCAGTGTCTGACAGCACATCGCGCACGGCATCCGGCTGATCTCCAACTCCACCGAGTGCAGCGCGGACCAGTCGTCACGAGGAACGTCCCTCAGTACCTGGTGAACGAGCTTGTACTCGGCGTGGGAGTGGTTGTTGTGCTCGCGGGCGTTCGGTGGCAGCCGGAAGTTCTGGCTCACCACCTGGAGGACGTCGGTGGTGAGACGCTCTCCAGCCGGGACCGTTGTCCGGCGCTCCGGCCCCGCCTCGGGATGCACGAGCTGAGCGCCGGGTAGGTCGAAGTCCCCTTGTGCCACCTGGACCGCACCGCCAACGTCAGGGTGTGCGATCGCGCCACGTCTGTTTGTCGCCGCGTAGAACTGCCGGGGTGATTCCAGCGTGACGGCCCGGCTGAACCGCAGCGTGGCGGCCGCGCGAACGGTCCAACCTGGTCGGGCGAGCCGCATGAGCACCGCCGGTTCAAGTGGACTTGCCTCGACGAGGATCGGATAGCCGCCCGTCTCGTCGGTTTCCCCGACGACGATCCGGTGCACGCCCAGTGACTGGAACCGCTGCTCGACCCCCGCGACGATCGGTGTGACCTGCTCCCTCGTGTGCGCGGCAGAGAGTTCGGTCAGCAGGGCGGCCGCCACTTGGGAGCGCACGTCTCCGGCCGCGCCGGACGCTGGCTGTGTTCCGGCCGGTTCGGCAGCACCACCGCCTGCGCCGGTCAACGCCGCGAGGGCGGCGGAGCCGAGGCGGACGGCCTGCTCGAACAGCCAGTCCAGCGCCTGGTCGATCAGCTGGCGGAGACTCTGGATGATCTCGACGATCTTCTCCGGGACGTTGCCGATGCCGACCTGGTTGGCGAGGAAGCCGATGGCGATCGGGACGGCGTTGGCCAGGCCCTGTTCGATCATCTCCGCGCCAGGGACGATATTGCCGGCGGCCACCTCCGCGAATGTCGTGACGTACTGGTTGACGATCTCGAGGATGTCCCGCAGGTACTCGATCGCGGACTGCACGGCATTGAAGAACGCGACGAAACTGTTGACGATCGCCATGACGCCGGTCGGGTCGAGCATCGAGATCAGCCGCGCTGTGACGTTCTGGACGATCTCGGTGAGGATCCAGTCCCGCGCCATCCCGAGCAGGGTGTCCCAGAGGCCGCTCAACTGGTCGACGACGTACTCCCAGATCGCCGTCAGCCCGCGTTCCTGCACGTCCCGGATGAACGACCAAGCCCCGGTGAGCGTGTCGATCGCGCCGCGGATCATCGCGACGCGTTCCTCGCCGATGTGCTCGCCGAGCTTCTGCCAGAGCATCTCGACGCTGACGCCGAGTACGTCGAGGACGAGACCGAGGATGGACTGCAGCGACAGGTCGGTGGGCAGCGTGATGCCGAGCTGTCCGAGGCCGCGGAACAGCCAGTCGACCAGGCCCTGCAGCAGGTACGACCCGATGTTGTCGAAGAAGCCGGTGAACCCCGCCTTGAGGGCGTCGAGCATGTTGACGAGGAATCCAACGGGGTCACGTTGGATGTCCTCGATGGCTCGCATCGCGTTGGCGATGATGCTGGCGAGCAGGTCGGACGGGAAGTTCATCAGCTGCAGGACGAGGGTGAGGACCACTTCGACCACGACGGTGACGAACTCCACGATCCGGGCGAGAGGGTCGCCGAACCGCTCGACCACGCGGACGAACGCCCCGATCGGGTCGAGCAGGTCGTCCAGTGAGAGCGTGTCCCAGATTCCGAGGAACGTGCTCGTGATGAGTTCGACGGAGATGCCGAGCCTGGTCATCTCGGTCTCGATGCGTTCGGCCGCCGACCCGATGACGCCGGACTCCGCGAGTTGGTCGTACGTCGCCTCGCCGCCCGGCAGGAGGGTGATGAATCCCTTGATGAGGTTCTCCGCCGTTCGCTCGACGACGTCGCCGGTGAAGGGGTTCTGCTCCAGGATCACGGTGAGCAGGTGGAAGCCGGGGATCTGGTGTGCGTACGTGGAGAGCCAGCCGAGCAAGGAGTGCTTGACAAGTTCGAGCACCTTGGCGATGACGGTGGTCGCGAAGTCGGCGATGCCACGGACGAGGTCGAACGCACGTGTGGCAAGGGATCCGAGGTTCGTCAGGAGGTCGGGGAGGTTCTCTGGCTGGATCGCCTCCCACGCATCGCTGAACAGTGCGCGCAGTGCGCCCAGCAGGGTGGCGAAGGTGGCGAACTGGATGTCGAGCCAGTCGGCGGTCTCCTGGAGCGTGCCGCGTTCCTGCATCTGCGCCAGCACGTCCTCCTGCCCGATCAGCCGCAGGAAGTCGCCCAGGATGTCGACCGTGGCCGCCTCGACCGGCTGGTCCCGCAGCGGGTCGTGGTGCAACACCTTCCGGACGAGGTCCCACATCGGAGCGATCTCCGGTGTCTGCAGGAGCGGTTCGACGACTCCGACCGCCGCGGTTCGGACGATCTCGATCACCCGTCCGACGATGGCCGCGACGAAGTTGCGGACGTCTGTCAAGATCGCGTTGACATAGCGGCGAACGATCGCCACGTTGCCGTCGATGCCCTCGGTGACGGACAGCTCGGCCCAGGCCGCGTCGATGTCCCTCCCAATGCGGGCGGTCGTGAGGTTGTGCTGGGCAAGGGATTCCGTCACGAGGTCGAACACGTCGCCGAGCACGTCGACGGCCGAGAGCACCTGACCGACGGCCGCGCCGAACGGGCCGTACGCCAACAGCTCCTCGACCAGTTGCTCGCGGCTGACCTGGACGGGTTCGTCGGTGAGGGGATCGCTGCCGGTGATCTGGGTGAGGAGGGTGTAGCCAGGAATCGACCGGGCCGCGGAGGTGACCCCGCGCAGGACGAAGTCCGGGATCCCGACCTCGGGGAGGGAGACGTCGGGCAGCGAGAAGTCGAAGTCCCGCATGAGGGTCGAGCGGTGGACGGTGAAGGCGTTCTGCTGGGCGACGTGGGTCGCCTCGTGCGCCATCAGCGACGCGTCCGACGCGGACTCGCCGGCGCGGAGGTAGATGGTCCCACCGGACGTGAATGCCCGGGCCTGCAGAGCGGCGGCCGCCGCGTCGACCTCCGGACCCCGGCGGACGCGGACGCTACTCAGATCAGTGCCCAGGTGCGGCTCGATCCGCGCTCGTACGCCCGGGTCCAGCGGCTGACCACCACCCGGCCGGGCGACGAGCGCCTCGACCGACCGCGGAACACCGGGTCCGCGGGCGGGCACCGGGCCACCCGTCGATGCCGGTACGTCCGCGGGGCCGACCTGCCGCAGGACCTGCCCGGGCGTGGAGGGCGCGTCGCCCGGTGGCGCCGACGGGACGGCAGCGCCACGGCTCACCCGCGCCGCCACGGCGTCCGCCTGCCGTTCGAGCGGATCGCCGGGGCTGCTCACCGACAGCTTCGCCTGCACCGGCCAGGCAAGGGCGACTTCGCGGGGCGCAGGGGCGGGTAGCGCTGCGAGATCGTGCCCGCCGTGTGCGCCGTTCGCGGGTTCGGGTTCGGATGCCGGTGCACGTGCCCGCTCGGCCGGCCGGTCGTGGGACCGGTCGGCCCGGCGGGTGCGGGTCGGCGTCAGCGCGGCCATCGGATGTTCGCCGCATTCATTCGGTGAGCCGGAACCACTGGACGAACGGGCCGCCGGTTACCGCGTCGTCGCTCGGCAGGAGGTACTCGGTGCGCCCGCTGCCGTCCAACGCCGTCACGACGTGGCCGTTGAGGTGCAGGTCGGGATCGCGTTCACCGACGATCGCCCAGCCGTCCAGGACGAATCGCCCGATGAGCGGACGTTCCCAGCCGACGTGGCGCCGCAGACCTTCGAACAGCCGCTCCGTCAGCCACTGCACGGTCTCGCCGGCGGGCCTCCAGACGATGATGTCGTTGTCGGCGTTCCACTCCGCGTCGAGCTCGATCGGCCGGAACCCCACCGGCGGCATGTCCGGCCAGACCGTGTCCATCTCGCCCGGCAGCGGCCACGGCAGGTCCAGGACCACGCGGACGACGGGTTTTCCCCGGACCGTGTCCTGGGCGACCGGGCCGTCCAGCTGGACCAGGATCCCCTCGGCGAGTTCGCCGGCCTTGACGACGTCGTCGTTGGCGAACTCGCGGACTCCGAGCAGCTCCAGCCCCGCCACGTGCACGCCCGGGAGGTCGGCGCGACCAGACTGCGGCCGCTGCGCGGTCACCACGACGGGTGCTCGTGTCCCGTCGCCGTCCACGCGGATCGTCAGGGTGTCGCTGGCGGCGCCCTGGGCGAACGACGGCTGCCACCAGAACGCCACGCCCCCGTCGGACTCGGCGGCTGCCCTGGCCAGCTGTTCCGCGTGGACGGCCTCCAAGCTGTCCGGAAGTGCCTCGCCCGGCTTGGCCGGCGCGACCAGAGCGCCCTCGGTCGCCTCGGCGGTGACCTCGACACCCTTGACCGGGCCGCACGGGCTGTCGAGGATCACGCGGACCGGCTCGGGCAGGACCTTGCGGTTCGGCGGGAGGTACTGCCCGTCCCCGCCCTGCAGCCGCAGTTCCACCGTGGTGGCGAGCTGGCCGAGTGCGTCCTGCACCGTCGTCGTGCCGTCGAAGCCGTCGCAGACCGGCGTCCACGCGACCTGCGACGCGACGCTGCGCCGCCCGGTGACGATCACCTGGACGCCGGTGCCGACGCCGTGGTCGTCCAGGCGTTGCATCACCAGTCGTTGCGTCGAAGCCGCGCCGGTCGCATTGCTGAGCGTCCACCGGACGGCGGCGACACCGTCCGGGCCGGTGGGTACGTCGCGCTGCGATCCGGATCCCGTGGCGTCGGCGACCGTCCCGCTCTGCGCCGTGAATCTCACCCGCGCACCGACGACCGGGAGCCCGCCGTTGCGGACCACCACGCGGACCGGCTCCGGCAGGGGCGTACCCGGAAGGGACTCCTGCCCGTCGCCGCCTGCCAGGTCGAGGGTTACGAGGTCGGTCAGGGACGGTGCGAACCTGCGGCAGTCCGACACCCGCGTCCAGCCGGACGACGTCCGTTCGACGACCGCGAGCGGTGCCACGTGGTGGACCGGACCGAGCGGCCGCGCCGGCACCGGGTCGCCGTCGGCGTCCGTCGGCCAGTCGAGCGTCCCGGACAGCGCGGTGAGGCCGTACGCGAGCCGCACCGTCCGCGCCGGAACCAGCCAGTAGTCACCGGTGCGGTAGGCGCCCCCGCCGTCGAACGTGACCCGGATCCCGCCCTCCAGGTCGTCCGGGCTGGTGTTCGCGTCGCGTGGCGGTCCCTCCCACCGGCGGACGATCGGCGCGCGGCCCAGTGCGGCCCGGCTGGCCGGCGCGCCGTCGGTCCACGCCACCGGGAGCCTCAGCCCGTCGGGAACGCCGACGGTGGCGAGGTGTCCGGGCAGGCCGCGCAACTGCCGGTCGGTGCTGGTCACCTCCACCGTGTCGCCTTCGCGGATCGACAACTCGTCGTCCCGGCCCACTCGGTCGAGACGGAGTTCGGCGTCCATCCCGGTCGCGACCGTGGCCTCGATCGCGGTGAGTCCGGCCACGACGCTGCCGTTCTCTCGTGACCAGAGGTAGCGCGGCGTGCCGCCCTGCTCGTCGTGGATCTGGACGCGGTAGAGCTGGTTCTCCAGCCGCGTGTACCCGCCGGACGTCGTGATCCGGCACGGGTCCTCGTCGGGAGCCGCCTGCCGCAACGACGGCGTCATGGTGCCGCGGGTCACCTGGAGCCAGGTCGGGTCGTTCAGGTCGGAGCACTGCAGTGAGCCCGAGATCTCGACGGCGCGGACCTGCCAGACCGTCCTGGCGCGGGTGGTCGTGTCCGGCCCGCCGAGCGCGGGCTCGCGCAGGGACGGTTCCTCGTCGGCGGTGACGTGGTGGGTCCACACGTCCAGGTAGAGCGCGTACCGCGCACCGGCGGTCGTGGACGGCTCGGACAGCCCGGCGGACGAACCGATGGCGGCGAGGTACGGCTGGTCGGTGAGCGGGACCCCTGGACTCCCGGTCCCGTCCGGGCCGGCCTCGCACAGGATGCCGTCGACGTAGTAGCGGCCCGGCGTGATCCGCAGATCGGTCCAGGTCGTGCCGGATGGTGCGCCGCCGGCGGAGTCGACGATCCCGAACCCCGCGTCAGCGGCAGGACCGCCGGTGCGTCCCACGATGTCGCGGGTGCGCGTCTCGTCGTGGTACGCGGTGAGCTCGACCTGCTCGTTCCAGTCCGCGTCGAGAAGCACCCGCCCCTGCTGGAGCAGCACCGAGCGGTAACCCTCGCGCGGGTCGAAGGTCCAACGGCTGAAGTCACCCTGCATGTCCGCTCCCCTAGCTCCGCATCCGCGTTTCCGTACTCCGCGCTCAGCTTCCGAAGATCCCGATCTCGACACCGACGGGCACGTACGGCGCCAGCGCACGTGCGGCCGCCGCGGCGCGCAGTGGCCGGCGTAGGTGGTGGTGCACGCCCATCTCCGCCTCGCCCTCCCCGCCGGTACGGATCACCGACGGACAGGTGGCCGCCAACGCCAGGTACACCGGCGACCCCAGGTCACCCGACGCATAGACGGGCGCGATCGCCTCGCCGCCAGGCTCGGCCGGCACGCACTGGTACCGGCGTGGGGTCCGTGAGCCAGGTCCGGCGAACGAGTAGCGCAGGCACCCGACCTGCCGGTGCTCGACGGTCACCGCGCCGTCGAGGAGACAGCTCGACGCGTCCATCGACCGCACCTCCACGTCTCCGCGCACGGTGCACCCCTCGAACGACGCGTGCACGGCGGCGCCGCTGACCGCGGCGGCGCCGGCCAGCGCCATCGCGTCCCGGCGGGCGTGGGTCCGGGGCAGGAGCGACGGGGCAGCACCGTCGACCACGCTGTCGGTCATCGAGAGGACGGGAACCGGCGCCGTGAGCTCGATCCCGGACACGATGCCGCGCACGATCCGGACCTGGAGGTCGCCGTTCGTGCCGCCGTCCGCACCCTCGACCTGGATCCGGCCCGTGACAGTCGCATGCGCCACGGTCAGCGCACCCAGCCGACCGGGTTCGACCACCAGGTCGCCCTCGACGGCCAGGCCGTCCAGGACCAGGCTGCTGCCGGGTCCACCGGTGACCGTCAGCGAGCCGAGGACGTGCGGGCGCAGGCCGTCAGGTACGTACGCGCCGGGCGTGGGTGCGAGCACCTCACCGCTACGCATGATCCGCGTCGGCCAGCTGGCCGCGACGAGGACCAGCCGGGTGGCGGGCGGGAGGTCGACCCGCAGCGAATCGACGTACGACGCGCTGTCGCCGACGGAGACGACGTACGTGCCACCCGCGGGAGAACTGCCGTCGACCGCTGCCCACTCGTCGTGGACCCGGTCGAGCGCGTCGGTCAGGGAGCCGACCTCCACCATGGACGCGACCGCCCCGGCGCGGACCGACAACTGCCGGTCGGTGCCGGGCCGCCCGTCGTAGCGGTCCGCCGCCAGGAGAGCCTCGTGGCCGTCAGACCGGTCGTAGCTGCCGGCGCCCACGTCGGCCAACCCGCCGTACGCATAGCGGACGAAGACGTTCGCCGGTCGGATGACCTCGCCACCCTCGTAACAGGTCAGGTGTCCGGTCTGGGCGTCCACCATGACCGCACGGACGCCCGGCGTGGAGTCGACGTCCTCCAGCCCGCAGACCCGGATCCGGTCCGGGGGAAGGGCCGTGCCGGTGACGCCGATGCGTACGCCGATCGGGAGCTGCGCGTCGTCCAGGTCATCGCGGCGCGCGGCCTGGAGCAGAGAGAGGAGGCGGCGCGGTCGCAGCGGCACGGGCAGGTCGGCCTCCCCGGCCAGGTGCTCGATCCCTCCGGCCGCGTCGTCGCCCGCGGGTGCGGCGAACAACGGCACTTCCCGTCCGAGCGGGTCGACCTTGAACCCGCTGCCGGATGCGCGGGCCTGCGACCATCCGCCGGCGGCGCCGGTGTCCGCGGCGAGGTCCGACGCGGTGCCCGATGCACCGACCTCGTACACCTGGACGGGGTAGAGGAACACGCCGATGTCGGGGATGCCGTACCTTCCTCGCCGGCTGGCGATCCGGCGTACCTCGGCGGTGTGCGGCAGCGGGTCTAGTCCGGGCGCGAGCGTCGCCGTGCCGGCCTGGTCGAGGGCGAGGAGCTCGAGCCGCTGGGCGTCGCGGAGCGATGCGGTCGCGGGGCGTTCGAGGTGGACGTGGTTGACGTGGGTGGTCGCGGCGAGCAACCGGTAGAACTCCACCGCCCGGGCCGGCCAGCCGGTGACGTCGCGGGCGACCTGCTCGAGGACGGCGGCGGTGCCCTTGCGCCGCCGGTACGCCACCGTGTTGGCGACGACCGAGCGACGGGTCGTGCCGGTGCCGAGGTCGGGCGGCACCTCGGCGAGACCCACGAGATCCGCGAGGTACGGCACCACCCACTCCGCGCAGGTCTCGACGAACCACGCGTCGTACAGGTCGTCCAGGTCGTTCTCGAGCAGGTCGAGCTCGGCCGCCACCGCTGTGAGCAGGGCGCGCAGGACTCCGCCCGCCTCGGCATCCCGCGCCACCACATGGGTCGGGAGCCGACTCAGCAGGGGGGCGAGCGCGTCCTGCGCCTCGAGCGCACCGGACCCGTTCACTGGGCCATCACCCCGATCTCCACGCCCCCGGAGGAAAGGCCGAGCACCTGGGCGGGGAGCAGGTCGCCGTCCTCCCACCGGGCCGGCAGGGCGGACAGCACGTCGGCGGCGCTCGCGTCGGTCGGCAGCACCGGAACCGCGGCGGACGGGTTCGCGCTCCCACCGGGCAACGGCAACAGCCGCGGCATCGTGCAGGCGACGACACCGGGCGTCGACCGCACGGTGACGAGGACGGCTGCCGCGGTCACGGGGGCGGCGAACGCTCGCAGCGCCGGCGCGAGCGTCCCGGCCAGCGCCTCGCGGACGGCCAGCTCGACCCCGGCCCGTTCGTACGCCGGGTCGTGCCGGATCTCGACCCGGATCCCGAACCAGCGCAGGTCTCCGTGCAGCAGTTCCAGCGGTGTGCCCGGGTCGCGGGCGGCGGTGAGCGCGGTGCGGAGGTCCTCCACCAGACCTGCACTTGCCGGTGTCGCGGCCGTGCCGAGCAGGCTGACGGCGACGATCGTCGACCGGCCGTCCCACACGGCGTCCGCGCGTGCCGTTCCGACGCCGGCGAAGCCGCTGGCGAAGTCCTCGTGGTCGGCCACCGAGACGGCCCGGTCGAGGGTACGGATCCGCAGCGGCGCGTTCCGCCGGGCGTCCGCGAGCGTCTCCGGTGGTGCCCAGTCGTGGGCCGGTCCGGGATTCGTGACGCTCCGGATCCCGAACGGGCGGCGGGTGAGCAGGCTGAGTTGACCCGGCGTCGCCGCGCCGTCGGCTCCGATACCGACGCGGTACGTGGCGGTGACGTTCTCCGCGCCCGTCGACGCCCGAGCGCCGTGCGTACCGTCGCCGAGCACGAGCCGCACCGCGCCGTCCTCGCCGTGGCGGACGACGAACACCCGGTCGGAGCCGGTGGCGGTGTCCAGCGACTCCACCTCGGTCCACGCCACGCCGTCGACCCGGAGCTCGAGGGTGCTGCGGGACCCCGCCGCGGTGGTCGCGCGGACGTACGTGAGCGGAGTACGGCGGGGCTGGAACTGTGCGAACGGCGCCCGGCCGTCTCCACTGCCGAGCACCTGGCCGACGGTCTCGCCATGGGTCGCGTCGACGGTGTTGGCCAGCACCCGCAACGTCTGGGGATCGACCGCGGTCGAGAGCTCCCGGTCGAGGGTGACACGCATGAGCGGTTCGCCGGCTGGGTCGGGGTCGTCGACCACCACACAGGCGAGCACGGTGGCCGGTTCGCAG
Organism: Actinopolymorpha sp. B9G3; assembly: GCF_040120725.1. Classification (NCBI taxonomy): domain Bacteria; kingdom Bacillati; phylum Actinomycetota; class Actinomycetes; order Propionibacteriales; family Actinopolymorphaceae; genus Actinopolymorpha; species Actinopolymorpha sp. B9G3. The sequence continues at coordinate 55,535 of NZ_JBEEAB010000018.1, forward strand.
ATCGGCGGTGGGTGCGCAGCCGCCGCTGTCGCCGGTCCGGGTGCAGGGGCGCCGGGCGGGTAACCGGTGACGAGCACCCTGCGGCCGGCCGGCAGCGGCGGGTCGGTGGCTTTCAGGTCCAGCTCGGGACCGCGGCCGCCCTCCAGCCGTGGCGCCCGCGTCGCCGGCAGCAGTCGCGACTGGCAGTGCACCAGCGTCTCCCGCCGGCCGAAGGTCGTGAGGTTCTCGGTGAGGTCCACCCGGACCCGGGTGATCCGGCCGCTGATGCCGTAGCGGGCGGTCCCGTCGGCGACCACCTGCTCGACGCGGTACAGCTCGCGGTAATCACTGCGTTCCAGTACCACCCAGGCAGCGTCCGCGACCCGGGTGTGGTCGCCGCCGACCAGCCGCGGGTGGTCGCCGTCCAGCTCCACCACGTCCTCGTCGCCGTGGTCGGTCAGGCCGTACTTCTCCCACTCGAGGACGCCATCTGAGTCGGGGTCCGTCGTGCCGGGCACGCCGGTGTCGCCCGGCCCGCGCAGCAGGTTGGGGTCGGGTGCGTTCCAGCCGAACACGTTGGCTCGTTCGGCGAACGCGAAGACCTGGACGTCCTCCTGCGCGACGAGCTCGGCGCTGCGCCGGTAGCCGATGCGGGGTCGCACCCGCATCAGAGTCCAGCCGGTCAGGCCGTCCGGGTCCTCCCTCGCGGTCTCGACGACGCGGAAGTCCCAGCGCTCATCGTCGTGCGGGACCCGCGCCGACTCACCCGCGCGGCCGTACCGTACGCGCTCCTGACCCACCACCAGCACGGCGTCGCCGGGGCGGACACCGAGGCCGGTGCCGCGCAGCCAGATCTCGGTGTCACCGAACTCGGGGACCTGCCGGCGCGTCGACGCTCCCGGTATCGCGTTCCACACCGCCCGCGCCGGAAGGTCCTGCGAGGTCTCGAACGTCTGCGGCAGCTGTCCCGCACCCGGCACGGTCTGCACCGGCGTACCACCCGGCACGTGCACCTCCACCGGTGCGCCCGGCGCGTCCTCGACGGTGAAGGCCAGCTCCGCGGTCGCCGCGACGCCGGGCCGCAGCTCGTAGCCGAGGGTGCGGGCCAGCTCGCGTACCGACGACAGCTCGGTCGCGGTGCGAAGGAAACCCTCCGCGGCGATGCGTTCGGTGTAGAACGACACCACGTCTGCGACGTACGCCCACGCGTCCAGCACCGCGACGGCGGGTTCGTCTGTACCGTGCCGGGCGAGCGCACGCACCGCGGACGGCTGGTCGTCGCCGGCCAGCACCGCGCGCATCCGGAGCACCGAGGCCGAGTGCGGGGCGACCCGCCAGCTGAGCCCGGGCTGGCCGGGCGGGTTGTCCACGACCGGGGCCACCGGCGCCAGCGAGTCACACCCGCAGCCGCCGCCACACCCGCAACCGGCGTTCACGCTCGCCCCCGCAGCAGAGGGGTGAACCGGCCGTTCTCCGGATTGCTCGGGTCGGTGTCCGCCCGCAGCACCTCACGGGCCGCGGCGTCGATCCGACCCCGAGCGACCTCGCCGGCCGGTGCGCGGCCCAACCGCCGGAACCGCAGGCCGGTGCCGTCGTCCCCGACGTCCACCCATGCGACCCCCGGCACCGCCATCGCGGTGGCGACGACGTCGCTCAGGAACAGCGACTGGCCGAACGTGAAGTTGTCGGGGTGGAAGAAGCCGCGGCGACCGTCAGGCAACCGACCGGCGGAGAACGCCCGTGCGAGTGCGGCGGCGATGTCCGCCCGCTGATAGCCCGGCGCCACGCACACGCCGAGCACGATCTCCAGGGGTACGTACACCGGCCGGGCAAGCTCCACGTCGACCCCCGCCATCCGGCGAACCTCCAGGACGGCCGAGATCGCCGCGGGCACGGCAGGGTCGCCGGCCCGGTCGGCTCTCGGGTCGACGGTGACTTCCTGGGCGTACCACGAACCGCTCCAACGGCGCCGGGCCACCGCCCGCTGCACCGCCGGGTCGCGCATGGCCACCGCGGCGTAGTCGTCCGAGGTCACCGCGCGCAGCTGGGTGCGGAACGCGTGCGGTGCGAGTTCGCGGACCTCGGCGATCGGTTCGGCGTCGACACCACCGACGGCCGGCAGCGGATTCGTCACGGTCAGGCCGTCGGGCACGGTGGCACCCGGGCGAGACAGCAGCCGGGCCAGCGTTCCGGGTCCGACGTTGCCGGCCGTGCCACCCCCGAGCCGGTACGTCGCGGTCGGCGTCGTGCCGGCGACGGGACGACGGCCCGACACCCCGTCCCCGAACCTCAACCGGCTGGCTCCGTCGGACTCCGTCTCGACCACCACATCGGCCGCGAGCCGGCCGCTGGCCAGCAGGTCCGGTCGGGGCAACCAGGTCCGGGAGTCGTCGTCCAGCTCCAGCTCGGCGACAGCCGTCCGCGGATCCGGCACCAGGGCCCCGGCCGCACTTGCCAGGACGACGGGCGACGGATCCGCCCAGGCCAGACCGATACGTCGTAGCCGTGGCCGGTAGGTCGCACCGACCGGGACCTGGGGAGGGTCGAGCCGCTCACCGGCAACGGTGCCGCCGTGGTCGGCGAGGACGACGTTCGCGAGGGCTACCGCCACGACCCGGGCGCTGCCGTCCTCGGCACGTTCGGCGACCGGCAACGGAACGGGAAGAGCGTCCGCACCCGACCAGTGCAGCTCCAGCACCACCGACCGCTCCGACAGCGGATCCGTGTGCACGACCGGGTCCCGGTCCAGCCGAACCGCGTGCCGCCGGGTCGGGTCCCCGGTGAGCACGGAGCCGTCCGGGCCGAGCGGGGCGAGGACGAGGACGTCGCCCGCTCTCAGCTCGGGGTCGGCGTCGCCGGGTTCGCGCGCCACGAACGCCGAGGTCGCGCCGGCCGGCAGGCAGTGCTCCGGGTCGCCCCAGGAGTGCAGCCAGAGCTGGTTGCGGGCCGGGCGCACGCGCACCGTCGCACATGTCTCGAACACGACTCCGCCGCTCTCCACCACATCGACGGCAGTCACCGGACCGGTCGCGGGCGGGCTCGACGGGTCGGGTGCGTCGGCGGCCGGTGTCCCGGCGGGGAGGACGACGTCCGCGGCACTGGTCAGGACCAGCCAGGTGCGCGCGCTGCAGCCGTCGTGCATCCGGTAGTCGAGCAGCCGCGCGTGCCGGCGTACCGACGTCCGCCGCCGGGCGGTGCCGAGGTACGCCTCGGCCGCGACCCCGTCCTGCCACGCGGCCAGCCGGTCCCCCATCGCCGCGAACAGCTCCACCAGCATCACGCCCGGGTCCGCCGGGTTGCGGTCGGTCCAGTCCGGCACCAGGGTGGCCACCCGGTCCAGCAGCCGGGTACGCAGGGCGTCGTAGTCGCGGGCGAGGTAGTCGAGCACCGGCGAGGTCGCTTCGACCGGCGGGCAGGCCAGGTCGATCCGGCAGTCGAGGTCGGACGGGCAGTCCACGGTGAACGTGAACGCGGCCTGGGCGAGCGGCTCGTCGAAGCCGTCGGGGACACCCACCCCGCCCGGCCCGAGCAGCTTCAACACGTAGGTCGACCAGTCACCACTGGACGACGTACGGATGACCAGGACCCCTGCCCGCTCACCCGCCCCCGTCGTGCGTTCGACCAGCCTGCGGTCGGCGGGCGTCACGCCCGGGAGCGGGTCGACCGGTGCCGAGGACTCACCTCCGGCCAGCGCGTCCGCCGGGTACGCCCACTCCACTCGGACAGGCTTGACCAGCGGGTCCGGGCGTACCCCACCGAGCACCAGCACCTCGTCGGCGCCCAGTCCTGCCGGCACCGGGCCCCGCAGAAGACGCACCAGCAGGGTGCGCTGCCGCGGCGCACCCGCCACGAAACCAGGGGTTCCGGGGGCGTTGGCGAGCACCTCGATCGCGTCGATGCCGTCGAGGGCCGGCGTGCTGGTCCCCTCGACCAACGCCCGCCGGGCGTCGACGTCCACCGCGGTGGTCAGGGTGACGCCTGTGCGCGCGTCGTTCGGGTCGGGGTACGGCGTCGTCACGGCGCACCTCCGGGCGGTCCGGTGACCGTGAGCGTGCGGCGGCTCGCCACCGCGCCGCCGACCAGCGGGGCGTACGTCACCGTCACGGCCAGCGTGGACTCCGCGGCTTCGACCGTGACGTCCTCGACCCGCAGGAGGTCGCCCAGCCAGTGCTGAAGGGACCCGTGCACGAGCGCCTTGGTGGCGCCGGCCAACTCGTCCCCGCTGGGAGCGAACACCAGCGCGCTCACGCCGCTGCCGAAGTCCGGCCGGTTGACCCGTTCACCCGGACGGGTGAACAGGACGGACTCGACCAGCCCGCGCAGGTACGCGTCGAGGTCGACCAGCGCCATCCGTCCCCGCCCGTCCAGGCGGAGCGGGAACGCCAGATGCCGACCGCCGCGGGTCATGAGAGCTTCACCCGTGGCTGGGCGACCACGACGTTGAGGGGCACCCCGGTCGGCACGCAGGTCGCCGTCCCGCCCTGGATCACGAGCGGCTGGCCCATGGACATCACCCGGGTACTGCCGACCGCCCACATGGCGGCCGTACAGGGCCCGCCTGCGGCCGGCGGCAAGGAGCATCCGGCGACGGTCCATGGCGTGGCCAAGCCCACCGCGGCCGCCCCGCCGAACTTCACCCGCGGGTGGGGAACGGTCGGCTGTGCCTGCCCGCCGTGCGCGCACAGGACGGTCGCGCCCTGCTGGACGCCGAAGCCAGGCATCAGATCACCTCCAGTGCGCCGTCGTTGACTGACACCGAGGCGGCGGTGAGCTTGACGCTGGCCGCACCCATGGAGAGCTCCATGCCGCTCGCGGTCATGGCCAGCTTCATCGGCACCGGAACGGCGGGCGACCCGACCTCGATCGTCACGCCACCGGCACCGGGCAGGTCGCTGAGGGTGATCGTGACCGCCCCCGTCTTCCAGACCTTGACGTCCGGCAGCCCTGGCGACGGCGCTTCACCCGCGTTCCACATGGCGCCGGCGAGGATCGGGTAGTCGGGGTCGCCCGCCTCGAACTCCACCCACACCGCCGCTCCCACCGGCGGGACGGCGAAGAAGCCGACCCCGGACCCGGCGTACGGCACACACGGCTCGGCCCAGCTCATCCGCCCGTCACCGAGTACCGCGGGCACCGACACCTGCACCCGCCCACGAAGCATCGGGTCGATGTTGTTCTCGACCTTGCCGCGGTACTTGCCGAAGAACGTGGCCATCAGCCCGCCCTCCCGACCGGCACTGCCGGCACGGTCGATCCGTGGCCGTCGCGGGTGAGTTCGAACCTCTGGTGGTAGGAGCCGCGGGACAACTCGTGCTCCACCTTCCGTACGTACCAGAGGCCGTCGTGCGACCACCCCGCACCGCGGACGCCGACCAGACCGCGCGGGCGGAGCACACCTCCGTACCGCGCACCGTCGAGGGTTCCCTCGGCGATCACGGCGTCGGCGCTCCGGTCGACCTCCGCCTGCGCGCGGGCGACCGCGCCGACGGTGTTGCTGCTCGCGTCCCGCAACCGGCGCTGGCGTACGTCGCCCGCGTGGGTGGCCAGCAGCGGGAGAGCGGACAGTGGAGGCCGCAGGCTCGCCGGGCTGCGCACCGGGGTCGCGGCACCCGTGCGCCGGTCGGTGACCGCACCGCTGACCGTCGCCGGTGCGAGCGCCTCGACCCGGAAACTCATCCCGGACACGTTCGTCTCAGGACCCAGGTCCACCGACAGCGCCGGCTGCGGAACCCCGACCCGGACCGGCGGACCCCAGTAGAACGTGCTGGTGCCCGGCGCGGGCCCGGGAACGACGTACGCGACGTACCCGTGCCGGCGGGCGAGCTCGGTCAGGTGCGCCAGATCGGTGCCGTGCTGGGTCGGCACCCGGTCGATTGGGAGCGGCGGGTCGAAGTCGACCGGTGGCAGTGCCATCGGCACGATGCCCTTCGCCGCGTACGGCGCGAGGATCGTGAGCACCTGCGGGTAGTCGTCGAGTGCCGGGTGTTCGGTGTCACGTTCCTCCCGGTCGAGGAGATAGGACACGTCCTCGCCGGTGACGTCGAGCGTGGCCCCGCCTGGTTGGTCGCCGGGAGTCAGGCGGACCTCGGTCACGATCCCGTCCAGGAGGACCATCGGCACCAGCCCGAAGGTGAGCACCACGACGACCCGGGAGAACGCCGCGACCGGCGAGGACTGCAGCCCGGGTACGTCGAGCGCACCGTCCGCGGCGGACCGGCCGGCATCGAAGGTCAACGTGAAGACCGAACGCTCCTCGTCGTTCTCGGTCACCACGACTGAACGCAGCCGGGCGGTGAACGGAGCCGGCAGCGGTACCGGGATCGTCGGACCGGCTAGGACGGTCAGCCGCAGGCCGAGGGCGGGCACCGGGCTCACATCCCCGGAACCGGGATGACCAGGAGGGCACCTTCCGCGTCCGGCCCGACCAGCGCGTCCGGGTCGAGTGCGGCGTTCGCGTCGGCGATCCGCCAGAACGCCGCCGGGTCACCGAGGTACCGCGCGGTGACGAGGTCCAGCCGGTCGTCCGCCGCCACCGCGTGCAGCGCCATCGGCGCGGCCGCGGCGGGATCGGGCACCGCCCGCCGGCGGAGGTAGCGGACCTCGCGGGAGCCGCCCGCGCCGTCCGGCACTGTCGCGGTGGCGATCTCGACGCCGTCGTAGCGACTGCCCGCGGCCATGTCAGGCCCCCGCGAGCCCGGCACCGGCGGAGACGACACCGGCGACACCCGCCGCGGTGGCCATCGTCTCCTTGAGGACCTGGTGGACGAGGAACAAGGCGTACCCGGGATCGGTGACGGGCAGGTCGTTGTACGACAGCACCTGCGCCGACAGGTCGACCGTCGCCCGGATCGGATTGAGCGCCGGGTCGAACGCGTCCTCGGTGACCGTGAGACTTTCCAGTCGGACCGGCACCACCCTGGCCGGTCCCCAGACCAGAACCGTCAGCGGGCCTTCCGGCGGCAGGATCTCGATCGTTCCGGCCATCAGCAGGCCGGCGTTCGTGATGACGTGGACGCTGCTCGGGTAGAGCAACATCTCCAGGGCCGCCAGGTGCCCCGCGATGCCGGTCGTGGCGGCGAGCGGGTCACCGGTCTCGAGCTGGTCGGACGCGTCCACCTCGACGTTCATCGAGATCGTCTCGACCGGCGCGCCCCACACCCGGTGAGCGTCCGCCGCACCGACCTGTGCGTCCGACGGCGCTTCCCTCGGCCGCAGCGCTCGGGTCACGGTGTCGGGGTTGTACTGGAAGACCACCACGCGGGAGAGCGGGCTCGCCGGGTCGACGGCGACGATGGCCCCCCGCAAGGTGCGCGGGCTCCCCGGAAAGCTCCCCATGCGGTGCAGGTTGGCAGTGCCGCGTCACCGCGCTGTCACGCAGGTGTCACCCGCGTCCTGCACCACCGCGTTCATCGACTGTGCTGCTCCTGGTGACGCGGATTGCGGCATGGTTGCGCGCTCGGCGATTTACCAGGCCGTGTCAGCGTCGGCGTACTCCTGGGACACGAGCCAAGGCATGATCCGCCAGGCCTCAGGCGCGCTGTCGTAGGTTCTCACCGACAGCTCCCTCCGACCGGCCGGTTTCCCGCCACGAAAAGAGGCCGCGGAGAGCTGGCGAGGGCTCTAGACCGAGTTCGGTCCTCAGCAGATCGCGGCAACGTTCGTATTGACGGGACGCCTCCCAGCGATTCCCGGCGGCCAGATGGGCGCGTACAACCGCATAATGGGCGCTTTCGCGAAATGGCTCCGCACAGACCACGACGAGTCCCGCGTCGACCGCCTCGCCATACCGACCTGACTGCCTGAGTCGCTCACTCAGAGCCTCGAGAGCGTGGAGCCGCAACTGGTGGTAGCGCTCGCGTTCGACGGTGAGCCACTCATCGCCCCAGTCTGGTAGGAGCTCCGCGGACAGCAATGCGCGCGTCCCGACTGTCAGGATTTCGTCGCATGGCCGTGCAAGGTCGAGAAGCCGCCGCGCACATACCTCGGCCTCGTGGACGTCAACCGCGACATCTCTCGCCAGGCCAATTCGCTGCGCGCCCACCTCGACGAGGTCCCGCGCCGACTTGTGCGCCCGCCACAACGTCGATCGCAGGTTGGCCGCAGCCTTCGCCGACGTCGTGTCCGGCCACAACACACCCGCGACACGCGCACGACTCAGCGGCCTGCCGTGGAGGGCGAGAAGGACGAACAGCCGCTGCACACTCCAGACCAGTGGAATGGTCTGTCGGCCGACAGTGAAGGTGAATCCATGAAGAAGGCTCAACGCCGCCGCTGACGTATGGATTCCGCCCATGCATGGCCCCCCACGAACCTGCCCTGCGAAGCCGATGACCGGCGTCGCGCGATCCACCCCTCATCCGGCATCAGCATGAGGGATCAGGATCTCAGCTTTGTGCGGGACCACCGCTTCGGCCTCGGATGGCTCCCGTGAGCAGGACGCTACAGGAGTGGGCAGGCGTCGTCAGACGTTTCGCGATCAAGGCCACCGGGAATGATGCTCTGCTCGCCAACTTGCTCTCGAGGAGACGCTGAGCTTGTTGCCACAGGCATCGCTCGCCTCGTCACCGTCGACCACCGGGGCGCGTCCGCACCGCCGCAGCTCGAGCGGCCCGCGGCTGGCGGCCCTGTAGCCGGGAGCCGACCGGCGCTCAGCTGACGAGGGCAGCGATGGTTCGCGCACACACCAGGGACTCGGTATGCGTCGTGTCCACTTCCAGGTCATAGGACACCCCCTGGTGAACCACCTCCGCCTGCAACGCGGCCATCCCCTGGATGCGATCTCCTCGTGCGATCTCACGGCCTGCGGCGACCGCCCTTTCACACCTGACGCCGACCCACAACACGGCCAGTCCACCAAGAACCTTCTGCCACCGCTGCTGGGACCCCGCTCCGCCGAGGAAGACGTCATCGATGATGACCCTGGCGCCCGCACGGGCCATCGCCACGACGCCCTCCATCCAGGCCGCCTGCAGCGCCATGAAGTCCGCCCCGACGCTCACCTCGCCATCGGCAGCGAACGTGATCCCCTCGTCCGACGTCCGCATTCTCGCGGGCAGCGCGTCGACGAACGAGTCGCACCCGAACACCGGCCACGGATCCGGCAGTACTGCCTGCAGGCACCGGACGATCCCGGACTTCCCCGAGCTGGAACCACCGTTGAGAATGATCACCTGAGTCGTCACCGAGCCACAGTAGGGGCGCTTCCCGCACGGCACGAAACGAATATCGGCACACTGCTCTGCTGTCACCACTCGGTGAACGTTCCCGGTCACGCTGCTCACAGCCGCGACCGAGGCCTGGGGCGTGCCCACCGATGAGTTTCGCCTGCGGGCACGGTCTGTGTTGTCGTACGTTACGAGCCAACTTCGGATTGCAAGGAGTACGACTGTGGGCATGCAGTGGACGTCGGAGGCATCAGGGTCTGGCAGCTACGCGGAAGTCAACGGGATCAGGCTCTACTACGAAACCCACGGTTCCGGGCGGCCACTCGTGCTCCTGCACGGCGGTCTGGGCTCCGGGGAGATGTTCGGCCCGACCCTGCCCAAACTGGCTGAGCGTCATCAGGTCATCGCTCCCGACCTGCAAGGTCATGGCCGTACGGCCGACATCGACCGCCCGATCGACGTACGCCTGATGGCCGACGACATCGCGGCGCTGATCGACCACCTCGGGCTGGACAAGCCCGACGTGGTCGGCTACTCGATGGGCGGCGGGGTTGCCCTCCAAACAGCGGCGAGGCACCCGGGCAAGGTCGGCAAGCTTGTCGCCTGCTCCGCGAACGTCTGGCGCAACGCAATCCCCACCGAGATGCTCGAACAGCAGGGCCAGGTGAACGCCGCCGCGGCGGAGTTCATGAAGGACACGCCGATGTACGAGCTCTACCAGCGGGTAGCGCCACACCCGGAGGATTTCCCGAAGCTGCTGGACAAGATCGGGCAGGCGATGGCCAAGGACTTCGACTTCTCCGACGACGTACGCAGTCTGCAGGTGCCGACTCTCCTCATGGCCGCGGACGCCGATATGGCGCCGCCGAGCCACTACATCGAGGTCTTCAAGCTGCTCGATGGTGGACTGCGCGATGGCGGATGGATGGGCGAAGGTCGACCGAAGGGCGGTCACGCGCTGGCGATCCTGCCGGGCCTGACGCACTACAACCTTGCCGTCTCACCACTTTTCGCCGCCACCGTCCTCGCATTCCTCAACGGTGAGAGCTAGACAGGCACAGGCGCGGAGCCCGAATGGCGCCGCTCTGTGTCAAGTGGTTACAGCGGCCGCGCCCACATCCTCGCAGCGCACCTGCGCCTCACTCGTCGACCGAGCACGACACTTCGGGTCAGCGGAGTGGGTGAGTCCGGCGACTCGCCCACTCCGCTGACAACCCCCTACGACTGCGGGGCTGCGGAGAGGACCAGCCGTCCGTAGTCGCCGAACAGTCCACCCGCCTGGATGTAGTACGTCGTGCCGGCGACGGTCGGCAGGTCCACCTGCGCCTGCAATGTCGAGGCGGGCAATGGGAAGCCCGGCGCGTCATCGTCGCCACATACCACCGGCTCCATCACGCCGTCGGTGAGAGCGTAGACAGCCACGACCGTGTCGAAGTCACTTCCGGCGGTGTCGATGTCGAGGGTTTCGCCGTTCCCCTCGACGGAGTACCACAGGGTGCGCTCGACAGGCGCCCACGCGCACGGGACGTCCGCTTCGGCCTCGAGCGCCGCGGCACGGTTCGTGTCGCGGACAGTCTCGTCGAGAACGAGGGGCGTAGCCGCCTCCGGCCGGTCGTTGACGGGCAGCGGACCGGCCGGCTTCGGGCCCTCCGGCGATGTCACCACGGAACGGGTGACGATCTCCAGGTGCTCGCAGGTGGCGCTCGCCGCGCCCCAGGGCAGGTCGACGGTCGCGCTGACGTCGTACGGCGTGTACTTCTGCACCACTCGGGCAATGGACGTCCGCAACTCACTGACTGTCGTCTCGCCGGTTGCGGCCATGGTGACAGAGACCGGGAGCTCGGCCACGAACTCGCCGTTCTCGGAGTCTCGAAGCGGAAGCACCGCGGTGAAACTGTCGGCTGATGGGTCGACTGGCCCGAAGAGGTTGTACTGACGCCCGTCGTGCTCGACCTCCATGGACAGGAAGTACTCGCCCTCTGCCGGGCCGAACACACCCACCACGGCATCGCCTTCACAGCGGGCCGAGTCGAAGAGCATGCGCTCGAAGCGGACCGTGGACTCGGGTGCGTTGCGCAGGTAGGTCGACTCGACCGACGACCCGGTGCAGTCCAGCGATCCAAGGTCATAGCCCTGGAGCGTCAGCGTGGCGTCAGCGGCGAGCGTCGAGGCCACCGACTCCGACCGTACGTGCTGGTTGCCGTTTCGGGTGTTGTCCGTGGTCTCGGTCTGCGCCGTGATCGAGGTCGTGGCCGCGAAGTCGCCCGTACCCACGAACTCGCCTTCCGGGCTGTAGACGTCGAGCACGAACCGCAGGTTTCCGTCGTTCCAGGAACCGGTCCCGAACGCCTCCACCAGCGGATCGTCGTCGGTACCGACCCGCACGAAGGCGAAGTCCCCGAAGTCGGTGGACGAGCCCGCCGTAGCGAAGACCGGATCGCCCTTCGTCGTCGCGCCGGTGCAGGTGACGCCTGCCTGGAACGTGGTCACCGTGTAGGTCGGACCGGCAAAGGACGGTACGGCGGTCGCGACGCTCACCGACCCCGCTACCGCCAAGCCCGCGATGGCGCGGACGAACATGTTCATCGGACCCCCCTCTTCACGGGTCCAGCACCCGCGCGCCGAGATCGTATGTCGGCGGCGCCACCTTGGAAGGTGGATTGACAAACTTCCCTGATGCTTGGTGCGAGCCTGCGATGATCTCTTGCCATGGCGGTGGTGAGGATCGCGGTCGCGCAGGGTGTCGGAACACAGGACTTTCCGGACCCGGTTCCATTCGGGAGCAGGGGCGTCGGGTTCGTGAGCTGATGGGGCTGGCGATAGCGATGCGGGAGTTGCGGGATGCGACGGCGTTCGGCACCAGCCACCTGCTAAACCGTCGGCAACTGGCACTAGACATTCCTGGCTGAGCGGGTGCCCTCATGTGTGACAAGGTGGTAGGCCGGCTTGGAGAGTTCGGGTATGACGATGAGGCGTGGATCTCGTCCGACCAGCGCTGTCGCGTCGGCGAGCGCGTCGCCGACAGAGTCGATCGGCGTTGCGCCCATCCCCCTCGCGTGCTCCGGGCTCTGAGCGCCGGCGATGTAGACAGCCTGCGCCAGGTCGCGGGCAACGCTGCCCATGTAGATCATGGAGAAGGCGTGGAACGGATGGTAGCCGTGCTGGTTGCGGTAGGCGGAGATCCACTGCGGCTGGTTGCAGAAGTTGTCCTCGTGGGCCGTCATCTCGTGCGGGTGCCGGCACGACTGCAGCAGGTCGTAGGCGGCGGCATAGGGCGGGAACTCGCGGCTGTTGAACCAGCCGTCGCAGATCGAGGTCGCGATGACGACCGGGTCAGGTCGTAGCGCGGCGCGGGCGCGGATCACCGAGGCACCGATCGCCTGCATCATCAGGATCGGGTTGGTACCCATCCCGGCGCCGTAGTGGAAGTCGCGCGGCATCCCGATGACCAGGACGTCTGCTGGCGGCCCTGGGAGGCGGACCTCGGTACGCTCGGTCGCCATGCCCCACGACGCCTCCTCGACGGCACCTATGGCGCCGGCCCTCACCCGGAGCTGGCGTGACTGGCTGTCCAACACGGCGTCGACCGTGAAGAACGGCTGCGGCATCGCCGACTCCATTCGTTGCTGGATGGCAGCGAGCTGAGACCGGAAGTAGCTCCCCGTCGTCGGCGGAGCGAAGTCCCCTCGCGTCATCGACGCCGGCGTGTGGTGGCATCGGATGGACCGCCAGCCGGTGAGGCCGGTGGACGGCATCTTCGACCCGCCACTGAAACCGCCGTACGGGTTGCCTGACGCATGGCCGACCAGGATCGTGAGGTCCGAGTCCACGACGCATCGGTTCACCTCGACGGCGTCGCCGTGGTCGGACCGCTCCAGGGTGACCATGCCCTCGGCATCCTCGGCGTCGTGGTTGACAATCCGTTCGGGGCCGATCCGTCGAACGACGTGCTCACCGAGCAGCTCGGCCATTTCGTCCATGGTGTTCTTCCGGTGCAGGCCGATCGCGTTCACCAGCCGAACGTCGCTCAGCCGCACGCCTCCGCGTTCCAACTCGTCGAGCAGGAGTGGTACGGCGACCCTGCGGTGCGCGGTGGCGTGCGTGCCTCCCTTGACGCGGTCCGGGAACGCGATCGTCACCCGCGACCCCGGGCGGACGAGGTCGCGGACCCGGTCAGACCCGAGCGGGTTCTCGAGCGCGGACCGCGTGGCCTCGACCGGGTCGTCCAGTGGCCGCGGCTCCCGATGCGGCTCGCCGGTTCGAATCACGACGGCACTGTCCGGGAGATCGACCTCGACATGGCCGGTGCCGTACTCGAGCTGGACACGCCGCATAGGTGGTGTCTCCTCTCGTGCAACCGATTCCTCGGTGGGTTTCCTGGAGTGCGGACGGGCCCGCGTCGTCACTGCCCGGCGTCGGCCGACAGCGCGCGATAGAGCTCCAGCACGGCGCCCGAGTCCTGGCCACCGTGTCCGAGATGCACCGCGAGCGAATGGACCTGGTCCACCACGGTGGCGATGAACGCCGGTGCGCCGACCTGACGCGCCATCTCCATGGCGAGTCTGTTGTCCTTCTGCAACAGCGCCAGGGCGAACGTCGGCTCGTAGTCGGCGACACTCATCCGCGGACCAAGCTCCTTGAACAGGTTGGACACTGTGCCGGCGCCGGAGTCGGCGACCGTCTCGACGAACACCGCAGGGTCCAGGCCCGCCAGCCGGCAAGCATTGAGTGCCTCGGCGGTGACCGCGTTGATGGCACCGAACATGAGGTTGTTCAGCACCTTGAGGATCGACCCTGCGCCGACATCGCCGACCCGGCGTACCTGACGCGCCACGGTCCCTTCGAGCAGGTCGCGGACCGCCGCCACACCGTCCTCGCTACCTCCGGCCGGAAGCGTCCATACACCGCACCTGTCGGGACGGCCGAGTACCGGTGCATCGACGTACTCCACGCCGCAAACGGCGAGTCGCTGCGCCGCCTGCCGTGCCGTATCTGGATCGATGGTGGACAGGTCGGCCACCACGGTGCCGGTCGCCGCACCGGCGAGCGGTCCGTCCACGCTGCTCAGCACATGCTCCGGCCCGGGCAGTGACAGCACTACCGCGCGGGCCCGCGCGACCGCATCAGCGGGGTCGTCGCAGGTCTTGACGCCGGCCGCCGCCGCAGCGCGAAGCGCAGTCGTCGACGGGTCGAAACCACGCACCAGATGACCGTTCTCCACGAGCTTCGCGGCCACCCGTCCGCCCATGGTGCCGAGTCCGAGCACACAGATCTCGTTCACTTTCCCACTCCGTTCCCACACCCCTGGTCTGTGACGCGGTGCGGTGGCCTCTCCATCGGGCGACCATAGTCGTCGACGTGGTCGAGTGCTGTCTCAAGAGCCTTCGACCAACGCCGAACACACTGCGCTCCGGCAGCAGCCGGAGACGGGCCGCTACGCGCCGTCGCTCTGTCGGACGGTGACGGTCGCGGCGTGCGCGGGGAACCCCTCGTGCCCGGCCAGCTCGGTCACCACCGGGGCCAGCCGCCGGAACTCGGCCTCGTCCAGCTGCGCGACCGCTGCCCGCACCAGGTAGGTGCTGGCGGTCACCCCGCTGGAGACCTGCGCGAACCCGCTGGTGGGCAGCGTCGCCGGGGTGCCGATCGCGAAGTTGGAGGCCGCGAAGGTGGTCCACTGTCCGAGCAGCACCGTGCCCGCGTGGCGGGTCAGGGGCAGCCAGTGGTTGGGGTCGGCGACGGCAAGTTGCAGGTGCTCCGGGGCGTAGGCGGCTGCGATCTCCATCGCCTGTTCCCGGCTGTCGGCCAGTACCAGGCCACCGTTGTCCGCGATCGACGTCGCCGCGTACGTACGGCGCGGCTCGGGCAGATCCGCAAGCTGCTGTGCGACGTGCGCGCGGACGGCCTCCAGCACTTCGCGGGAGGTGGAGACCAGGACGGCTGAGGAGTCGGGCCCGTGCTCGGCCTCGTTGATCAGGTCGGCGGCCAGCCACCGCAGGTCGGCGCTGTCATCCGCGACGATCAGAGCGTCGGTGGGGCCGAAGCCGACCTCCACCACGCAGCCGAGCCGCTGCACCTCCAGCTGCGCGTACGCCACTGCGGGCGAGCCAGGGCCAACGATCTTCCGCACCTTGGGGACCGTCTCCGTGCCGCACGCGAGCGCGGCGATCCCGGCCGGGCCGTTGCTGCGGTACACCTCTGTCAGCCCGAGCTCTTGTGCGGCGACCAGGGTCGCCGGGTCGACCTGGCCGGCGCCGCCGGGCACGGGCGGGACCATCACCACGATCCGTTCCACTCCGGCGACCACGGCCGGGGTGGCGATCTGGATCAGCACGGACGGGAAGGAGCCCTTGCCGGAGGGCACGAACAGCCCGACCGAGGGGATCGCCGTGGCCCGCTCGCCAACCACCAGTCCCGGCCGAGGCTCAGCTGTCCACGAGGCACGCTGCACGATCAGCTCGTTGAACGCCCGCACCTGTGCGATCGATGTATGGATAGCCTCGACCAGCGGCTCGCTCACCGCAGCGCGGGCGTTCGCGAACTCCTCCTCGCTGACTCGCAACCGGTCGGCGGACAGGGTCACCTTGTCGAACCGGTCCAGCGCGTCGATCAGCGCGTCGTCCCCGCGCCTGCGGACATCCTCCACGATGACAGCGATCGAAGACTGAAGCGTCTCACTCACACCGTCGTGGTCACCGCCCCGGGACAGGATCCGATGGCGCTCCACGGCGGTCGCCGTACTCCAGTCGACCAGCCGCAGCTCCGCCACGTTCACAGTCCCAGCCATCCGTCCGCTTCTCATCACTCGTTCGTACGGGGTCCCATCTCTGCCGCGCGCACGCACTCCGGTGGGGGCGCTTTCGCGGCGGCCGCAGTTACCACCAGAGGGTAGCCACCAGACCTTCCCGCCACGCGTCCCGCCGCAGACGTCCTAGCCGCCGCCTGGACGACGCTTACGACCAAATGACCCGCCGTGCGCGAGGGCAAGGCCGTGTCCGCCGGTGCTGATCGGAGCGGGTTCCGCGTGATTCTCCTGAACTGGTTTGCGTGGGCGCCAAGGACGTCGGGTGGGACGTCACGGCGAGAATCACGGGGCTACAGCACTTATGTTAGTGCTGTCATTTCTGATGGGAGGACGGATGTACCCCAAGCTCGAGCCCTACGACCACGGCATGCTCGACGTCGGCGACGGCCACCGCGTGTACTGGGAAACGTGTGGCAAGCCGGACGGCAAGCCCGCGCTCGTCGTGCACGGCGGCCCCGGCTCGGGGTGCGGGAGCCCGATCCAGTTCGATCCCGCCGTCTACCGCGTGGTCTTGTTCGACCAACGCAACTGCGGCCGGAGCACTCCGCACGCCAGCGAGCCCGTGATCGACCTGTCCACCAACACCACCGACCACCTGATCGGTGACATGGAGCAGCTGCGCGAGCACCTGGGCATCGACAAGTGGCTGTTGTTCGGCGTCTCCTGGGGCTCGGTGCTCTCGATCACCTACGCGCTGCGCCACCCGGAGCGGGTCTCGGAGATGATCGTGACCGCCGTGGCCACCGGCAGGCACTGCGAGATCGAGTGGCTGATCCGCGGCTTCGGCGCCCTGGCCCCCGAGGCGTACGAGCGCTTCCTCGCCGGCGTCCCCGATCCCGGCGAGGACATCTCGGCCGCCTACCACCGCCTGCTCATGGACCCCGACCCCGCCGTGCACCGCAAGGCAGCAGACGACTGGTGCGCCTGGGAGGACGCCATCGCCACCGTCCCGCCCGGCCGCGACATCGAGCGCGAGCCGTGGGAGCCCCGGTTCCAGCTCGCCTTCGCCCGCCTCGTCACGCACTACTTCAGCAACCGCTGCTGGTTGGCAGACGACCAGCTGGCCCGCAAAGGACACGTGCTCAAGGACATCCCCGGCGTCATCGTGCACGGGCGACTCGACCTCGGCGCACTCGCCGGTGCTCCGTGGGTGCTGCACCACGCGTGGCCAGGCTCCGAACTGGTGATCGTCGAGCACGGCACGCACGGCACCGGAACGACAGAAGCCGTCATCGCTGCGACCGACCGCTTCGCCAGATCCCAAGCGTCGTTCTCATAGCTGCCCGTGCGCAGCATCGGGACCTGAAGGTCGGATCCCTGTCACCTGAGGTGTACGTCCGAGGGATCCACATACATACACCGGGCCCGGGGTGGCGCGCATACGTAAAGCCGTTCGGTCGGCTGCGGTCAGGATCGGCGGGTAGCTAGGCCAATCGGAATCCCGGTGTCGGGAGCGTCGATCGTCGTGGAGGCCGACCACCTGCTGCTCAACGCTAACGAGAGGTTGTCCCGGACAAGCTCCCCTCGCCCACGCTGGCGTTCGCGCCTACGGAGTAGGGCAATCGGTGGCTTCGGACGTCAGGTGGTGTCTGGACGCCCGCGGCCGGGCAGACTCACCGGCTGCCGGCAACATTGTTCGCGAGCCAGGAGGTCAACGGGCGTAGCTCGGCGAAGGCTGCGAGCACCCGGTCGACCGCTTCTGGTGTGTGCAGCCAGTCTTCGCATCCGAGCGGTCGTTTGGCGATCAGCGACCGGTGGCGCAGCAGGTCCGCCCGCGGATGGCCGACTGCGTATCCGCGGGGTATCCGCTTCATGACGCGACCCGCGACCGCGAAACCCTTCTCCTGCAGGGATCGCAGGAGGTCCGCGAGCTCGGCACCGCTCGCCTCGGCCGCAACCGCAGTCCGATAGCGCTCCATCTGGGCAGCAGGAGACAATCGTCCACCGCCGTGGACCCTCAGACCGTCGAGATCGAACCCCAGGCCGAGATCGACGAACGGGGCAATCCGTACGGTTGCGTACTGGTGCTGCCAGCGTCCGTACGCTGGCGAGTAATAGCCGGCGACGGAGAAGTCGTCGTACGCCGGATCAGTATCCGCGACATCGTGCAGCAAGGCGATCATCGGTTGCCGCACCAGCTGCTCGCGGTCCTTGCGGCATCGTTCGCGTACGTCCACCGGCGGGTCCCCGTCGAGCTCGAGTAGGACGTCGTACGCCTCCTTCGGCCATCCAGTGAAACGTCCGATCATGGCGAGCATTGTGCTCGGTGCGATAGGACATCGGCAACGATGGCCGCGCTGGCCGCGACAGCTCGGTGAACCAGCGTCCGTCGCGGGACCGGCGTCCATCGTCGTCCGAGCGAGCCGAGGCGGCGGCACTGGCACTCACCCATCCGGCGCCGCCGATGGCTCGACCAGCTCCACGCGTCGCCCCAATCACGAGCGCGACCTATCCTTCGAGTGGTTTCGACATGATCGCGGACGGTATCAACGGCCACCGACCATCCCTACGAAATTCCAGCCCGGCTCAGCACCGGCGACTCCCGGCGGCCTCCAAGCTGGCGGCATACTGCTGGGCGCCATCAAGCGTGGGCCTGTGCGCAGGCGATGATTCCTGCCTGCCAAGGCTAGTGTCCTCGCATGGGTGCGGAGTCGCAGTGGTGGGAAGTGATTGCGCGGAAACGGGAGGCAGCTGATGCACTCCTGCTCGACGAGGCCGGTCGTCCGCTGATCGTGCAAAACTCGTGGGACGACGCGTGGAACATCCCCGGAGGCTGTCTCAACCCTGGCGAGCCTCCCCGGCTGGGCGCGGAGCGAGAGGTCAAGGAGGAGCTTGGTCTGCGGATTACGGTGGGCAAGCTGCTTGTAGCCGACTGGGAGCCTCCCTCTGAGACGCTGCCTATCGATGGGCTGATGACCATGTTCGATGGCGGCGTCCTGACGGCCGCCCAAGTCGCGGCGATTCGCCTGCAGGAGTCGGAGATCCAGGCCTACCGCTTCGTGGCGCCCGATGAGTTCCCGGCCACACTGCCTGACAATCTCGCCAGGAGGCTGCGAGCAGCGTTGAGCGCTCGAGAGTCTGGGATTCCCGTTTATCTGGAGGACGGTTACCCAGTCTGACGACGGGAATGTAGGCGTTGCCGTCGGCGCGGGCTTGTCACGAGCAGACACGTGGCACGGCGTCTCGCGACGACGAGACTGATCCCAAACCGCGCAACATCTTGCTCTCGCCCGCGTAGAGCGTCCTCACCCGCTCGTTTGCTCGCCGCGACAGGCTCACACTCAGGAATCGTCGACCGGCTGTGGAAGTAGTGCGCCTGATGGCTGGTCACGAACACGACCCGGCTGCCTTGCGGCATGATCGGCGTCGCCAGGTCCACCATGCGCACTTGTGCGTCCCTGTTCAGTCTCATGGCGTAGTCGGCGCGTTGCAGTGCCATGGCCCGCGGGTGTCGAGCCGCTGAAATCCGATGACCCCGAACGGCTCAACTCGTTCAGTCAGCCACTGTTCGATCTGGGCATGGCTGATCGGGCTGCGTCCTCCTCGTGTCGTGGATCAGGCTGGACGCGAGAAACTCGTCCCAGTCGTCGGTTCCGACCAGTCCATCTCTGGTCGGGTACGGATCCAACTCGGTGCCCCGCATCAATGTTGCGCTGAATGCAACGGAGGCAGTGAGCTCGAGTCTGCTGCGACCCTCGCCGGCAGGCCGCAGGCTCCTCAGGTGGTTCAGCCGTTCAGTAGCGTGGTGGAGGTCAGGCTGATCGTCTCGACGCCCTGTAGTGCCCGGGAGACGGCGCAGGCCTCCTTCGCGGTCTCCGCAAGCTCGCGGAAGCGGGTTTCGTCGAGCCCTGGGGCGTCGGCCTCGGTGTCGAGGTCGATCTGGTTGATCGTCGGAGCGCCATCGACCATGCGCAGGTAGGAGCGCGCCGTGGTCCTGATCAAGCGCGGCGTGTGTCCTGCCTCGGTGAGCATGTGACAGAGCGCCATTGAGTAGCAGCCGGCGTGCGCGGCCGCTATCAGCTCCTCGGGATTTGTGCCGGCGCCGTCTTCGAAGCGTGAAGCGAACGAATAAGCGCCCGTCCAGACGCCTTCGCCGACCGTCACTTCCCCGGAGCCGCTGCTCAGGTCGCCGTTCCATCGTGCGCTGCCGTTGCGTGGTGCCATCGTGGGTCTCCTTTTGGTTTGTTGTTGTTATTACTTGGCTGGTGGTCTCGTGCCCGCGAGTCGGCGATCATGACCTTGCCGAAGGGGCGGGCGGACTCGTAGTAGTGGTAGGCGTTGACCGGCTCGTCGAGTCCCTCCCACATGCCCTCGGTGAGCATGCCGGTGTACGTGTTCTGCTGGCTGGGATGGAGCCTGCCCACCGGCAGCACTACCCGCGGCTTTACAGCACGAGTGGCCCCGGTCGTGGTATTCCGGGTCCTCCGGCGCTATTCGCGGCAGTATCACGGGAGGCTGCTGGAGACGAGTCGGAGGCAGGACGACATGGCGACTTGATTCCCGCACGATCAGAGTTGTTGGGTGAGATTGACCGGGTTGCCGTCCGGATCAGTGATGTGCGCGACCCGATGTCCCCACGGCATGTTCTTGGCCGGGCCGAGCACCGTTCCGCCAGCCGGCTCGACCCGTGGCAGGAGGTCGTCGACGGACTCAACGAATACGGCCAGGATGACCCGGCCAGGAGCGGCGTCGGCTCCCGACTTTGCCTTGACGATGCCGAGGTCGGCTGCGCCGAATCTGACACAGACGTAGAACGGTCCGCCGCGTCCATCGGGAACACGCATGTACTCCTCGGCCCCGAACAGTTCGCCGTAGAACGACTTCAATCGATCGATGTTGTTGGTGGACAAGTTGGACTGGATCGCGGTAACGATGGGCTTGTTGGTCATGCCTAATAGACACAAGACAAGTCGGAAACTCATCGCTCCCCGACGGAGATGCCCGACCACCGAGCGACGGACCAGCAGCAGCACCGCGTGCGGCCCCCGCAGCACGAGTACCCCCGGTCGCTGGCATACCGGGGCCTCCACGCGCTACTCGCCGCAATAATTCGGACGGGTGGAGACACCGAAGATGGGCAAAACCCGCCACGTCCCGGGCTCCCTGGCTGGCGTCCCCCTGTATTGGTGGAGCCATGTGCTCCGCCCGCGCGCCGCCCGACGTTACTGGCAGGCACGCCAAACGCAACCCCTACTTGCTGGTGACTGCTCCGGCGTAGGCGACTTCGGCGTAGTCAGGGCCGGCGGAGGCTTCGATGGTGATCTGGTCGGCGGCCTTGCGCGGTACCCACCACATCCAGTCGGCGGTCAGGGTGTTGCCGGGCCACATCCCGCCGAGGAAGATGCCGCACTCGGCGTCCACGCAGGTCGGGCGGATCTCGTCGCCATCGACGATCAGGTCCAGGCTCGCAGTCGGGTCGATGATCTTGTCTGAGTTGTTGGTCAGGGTGATCGCGGCCTTCACCGGCATCACGGCGTCGAAGTCGGTGCTCGGGTCGAGCGCGAGGTAGTCCGCCCACGGCGTGCCCTTACCCGCGTCCGGCATCACCTCCGGAGCGCTCACGACGATGGAGACCCCATCGCCGTAGCTGTGCACCGCACCCCACGCCAACGTGTGTGCGGGGGTAGCCGTCGGCGTGACATCGACGGCCGGCTCGACCGGGTGGACCTCGGGTCGAGCGGCTGCCCCCGGCGTCGTGGTGATCACCGGCAGCACGGTCACCACCAGGGCCGCTATGCCTCCAATGGCGACTAGTGCCACCACGCAGGCGATCGCGAACGCGCCCATCTTGTCGGTAAAGGACATGACCTACCACCCCCGTGTTGTGGAGCGGTGCCGCTCCGCCCGACCCGCCACGCCCGCTCGTGGTGGACCGGACGCAACCTCAACGCTTGCGGTCCTGCTTGGAGACGATCTCGAACTCACCTCCGACCACCTGCACGGTGATCGACGTGGTGCCCTTCGGGAAGCGGGAGCCCGCCAACCAGCGGCTCAGCGCGGCCTCCTCGGTCTGCCGGCGAAGCCACTCGGTGTTGCCGATCCGTACCAGCACCAGCGCCGCAATACGGGCCACATGTTCCGCCGATCGGCGGTGGGCACCATCACGCTGCGGGTCCTCCAGTCGACCACCACCTGGTCGGCAATCTGCTCGACCACCTGGCGCCGATCGGTCAAGCCGCCCAACGGGCAGCTGCCCCGGGCAGCCATCGCGGCCAGGTGATCCTGCGGACGCTCACACATCTGCGTGGCGAACTCCGGGCCCAGATCACTCATGCCGCCAACGCTATGGCTTGGCAGACGGCTTGGCAGACGGATTCGTAGCACTGTGACATGCGGCGTAGATCGACCGCGGACCCCAACGCGCTGTACGTGTTGCGGGCGCGGCGCTCCGCGAGCTGCACGAATCTCTCCCTGTCGCGATCTACCCATTCGACTGGTCGATCTCGACGTCTCCCCATCGACCCTGCCGGCAGACGAACGCTTCGACCGCGCCGGCCAACACGGCGTGGTCGCCGACCAACCCACCATCTGGACGTTCGTCGACATCGAAGGCCCGAACTCCCTAGCCGACGATCTTGCTCAGTCTCTCGCCGATGCCCTCCAATCAGCCCTCGGCTGGTGGGCCGACTTCACCATCGATGACACCGAGCACGTGGTCGTCTTCTCCGGACGGTCCTTTCGCTACCGCATCGGAGACAAAGCAGGCCGAGCAGAAGCAGTCGCCTGAGGGCCACTCCACCGGAACACCCGAACATCAAACTCGACTGGGGCCCATAACAACCCGCCACAACCCGGTGAAGCGGCATCACGCCATGGTCGACCGCTGCGTCGACCACCGGGGTGGCGGATCGACTCTGATCTTGTCCGGTGAGGGATCCGCTTCCGTACGCCCGGCAAGGGTCCCTGGCGGACATACGGCGTCATGTACCAGGGGTGCCAACGTTCGACTGCCGGTCGACGGCGAGGGACACGCGAACGTCCTGGACGTATCGAGCCTGCACCCCGTGGTCGAGTGCCCTACGGTGATGCCATGGGACTGCGCATCGGTGCCTTGGTCGTCGATTCTCAAGATCCCGGGCGACTGGCCAGGTTCTGGGCAGAGGCACTGGGTTGGATGATCAGCCAAGCCGAAGATCCTGAGTGGGTCGTCGAGCCACCCGAAGGTAGTCGCGAAGACTGCGTGGTGGCCGACCTCTTGTTCATCAAGGTGCCCGAGCCCAAGACGGGCAAAAATCGCCTGCATCTCGACCTGCGACCGGAGGATCAGTCCGCAGAAATTGCCCGCCTTGAAGGGCTGGGAGCTACCTGCGTCGATGTTGGCCAAGGCAACAACCAGACCTGGGTAGTGATGGCCGATCCGGAAGGCAACGAGTTCTGCGTACAACACGCTCATCCGCCGCAGATCCGAACACAGTGGCTACAGCGGTACGAGGCCTACCAGCCGGTTCACACCTGAACGTGACGGTCCAGATGGCCGGCGACAAGCGGCGTCGGTATGCGGCGCTGTCGGCGAGCGATGTGCGGCGACTGGCGAGCACCGGCAGAGACCGTCCGCCTCCTCGGCATCCACCGGTCGCCACGCCGGACTTTCCGCGGGCGATCTGGACACCCGCATCGCCGACATGGGCTGCATGGCATCGGGCACTCCGCGGCTACAGGACACAACGGCATCAGGCACCCTTGCTCTGGTCGGATCACGTCACCGGAGCCTTGTCGACCTGAATGACACGACCTGTCCGATTACCGATCCCCATCCGTACGCGGGAGGTTCGCCAAACGGGCAGCGTCCTGCGATGCCTGATCGCGGGTGTCGCAGCCCGCTGTCATGATGCTGCCATGCGCAGGACCAACTACGAGAAGATCCTGATCACGGTGTCGCCGGACCCCAAGGCCGCCGCGGGGACGGCACCACAGACTGGCAAGGCGGCGGTTGCGGGGCCGCAAGCTGGTCCAGAGTGCGTGACATCGTGGTAGACCTCAGCGAACTGGCGACGGAGGAGCGGCGCGACCTTGCCGACTTTCTTGACACCCTCACGGAGGAAGAGTGGGAGCAGCCGTCGCTGTGCCCAGGGTGGTCCGTGCGCGACGTGGTGGGCCACATTCCGAGCTATGACGCGCTCGGTTGGCCCGCGGTGCTGGCCCTGTTCGCCCGCTCGGGGTTCTCGCTGGGCCGCTGCAACCAAGTCGGCGTCAACCAGAGCCGCCGGCTCGGCACGGAGGAACTGGTGGCTAGGCTGCGTGCGCATGCCGTCCCTCGGGGCATCACCGCGATGTTCGGCTGCGCCATCGCCCTTACCGACGGGGTGATCCATCACCAGGACATCCGCCGAGCACTCGGCCATCCACGGACGGTGCCTCAAGAGCGACTGGTCGCCGCTTTGGAGTTCGCACCCCGCGCGCGTGCGCTGCCGGCACCTGCGAACGTCCGCGGGCTCCGGGTGATCGCGACCGACGTCAACTGGACTCACGGGACCGGCCCCGAGGTGCGCGGCCCGGGTGAGGCCCTGCTCGTCGCCCTCGCGGGTCGGCCGGAAGCCCTGGCGGACCTCGAAGGCCCCGGTCTCGACGCCCTGGCAGCAAGGCTGCGCCAGTGACCAGCAGGTGTCAGATCTTGCCACCTCGAACGAGTGGACGAGGCCGCGTCGCGGCGGCTCTGACGGGAGTGGCCCCGATGAGCGATCCCTTTCCGTATGCCCGGCGAGCGTTCCCCTACTAACACCAACCGCCGGAAACGCCGTTCGTGTTACGGCCCGCGACGCGTTCCTCCAAGCAGCGTTGGACAAGCTTTAGCACGGGCAAATGGTCAGGGGAGGAACTTGGAGAGGGTTTCGGGGTCTCGGGCGACGGCTGTAGTGGAGTCGTCAGCGGTGACGATAGGGCGTTGGATGAGGATCGGGTGGGCAACCATCGCTTCGATCCAGGTCTCGCGATGTGCGGGCTCGCGGGGGAGGTCACGGAGGGGTTCGGCGTCGGGTTCGTTGTGGCGTACGAGGTCCCAGGGTTCGAGGTTCAGGCGTGACAGGACATCGGTCAGCTCGGCCGCGGTGGGCGGGTCGTCGAGGTAGCGTCGGACCTTGTAGGCGACCCCAGCCTCGTCGAGGGCCTTGGTGGCGGTGCGGCACTTGGAACAGGCCGGGTTGATCCAGATCTCCACAGGTGCGGTCCTCCGGGTCAGCAGTGGTCTCGGTCGGCTGTTAGAGCATCAGTAACAGCAACACGACGTGAACCGCCAGCGCGACGCCGTACGACCACGTGCAGCAGACCAGTCAATGATCCGGATGGCGTGATCGCCACTGATCAGCTCTGCGCACGGCGGTAGTACGGCTGTTCGACCTCGGCGGGCGGCGCGCGCCGGGACTTGACCGGGCCGACAACTCTCGTCACACAGAAGGTCACCGAGTCACCGCGGGTGAAGCACCTCGCCTAACAGGTCGTCTCGGACGAGGCGCCGCGGAGGTCCCGCGGCGGAACGCCGGCCGCCGGGCGGAAGGGACCTGGCCTGCTGCCAGAAACGTCGCCGCGTATTTGCCGCAGACAGCCGCTGAGAGGCGTTGACGGCCGGACAAGATCAACATCCGCCATCACGCATCGATGCACGTCAGCGGCCGTTCTCAGTCTGGCGGAGGGCGTGGGATTCGAACCCACGTGGCGGGGGGTTACCCCGCCTAGCGGTTTCAAGATCGGTAGGGACTGTGGGCCTGACCTGCGCTCTCCTGTCGCCGCGGGTGGCGAGCCGAGCGGATTCCCCGCGATCTGTCCGCTCCGGGCTGACTCCCCGCCTCGACAAGCCAAGCTTCCGTTCCACCTGGGTCTTCATGATGTTGTCGATGCGCTAGCAGTCGTCGGGCTGCTCGCGGTTCGCGACGCGTATGTGATCAGTCAGGCCGCTTTGTCCGCCGGCCGCTGCGAGGCATGCGTGTGTGTGGTCACCTGAACTGGCCCCGGTTGGGTTGTTGTTCTTCACGAATCTTGGCCCCAGCTGAGTGGTGATCTGGCTGTTCGTCGGCTGAGGTGTCGGCGCTCGCGTCCCGCGAACCGCGGGTTGAGGATCTGGCCGAGCAGCGGCTCGGCCACCGGGGGAGTGGTCCTGGGAGCCATTTCTGGCCCCACCTGCGGATGAGTTTTGGCCCCACCCCGGATTCGGCGGAAACAGTTCCAGCGAGTCTTGGCCCACACCGGACACAGTTCGCCTTCCTCGCTCGCGCCCAGCCTGCGAATCATGTTGACCGGGTGACGGGTGAGCCCCGGTCGCCACAACCACCATCTCGGCGCGGGCTGGAACGGCTTTGACGCGGCACTAACCGCACGCGGCTGCGAGCTGAGCGAGCCGCCGGTTGAGGTAGCGCTGTTCGGGCAGGCTCGCGGTCAGTCGCGCGGCCCGCCGATAGTTTTCGGCCGCGGCGGTCGGGTCGCCGTCGAGCTCCAGCAGGTGGGCGCGTACGGCATATAGCCGGTGATGCCGCCGCATGGTGGGATCGGCCAGCAGTGGGTCGAGCAGAGCTAGGCCGACCGCCGGTTCGTGGGCCATGGCGACGGCGACGGCGTGGTTGAGCGTGACGGCCGGGGCGGGGGCGGCCCGGCTCAACATGTCGTAGAGGACGCTGATCTGCCGCCAGTCGGTGGCCCCGTAGGTGGGGGCCTCGGCGTGGACCGCGGCGATCGCGGCCTGAAGCTGGTACCGGCCTACGTGACCCCGTGGCAGGGCCTGCTCGACCAGCGTGACACCCTCGGCGATCAGGTCGTGTCGCCACTGTGAGCGGTTCTGCTCGGCGAGCGGCACGAGGTCGCCGGTGGCGTCGACCCGGGCGGGCGACCGCGCGTGTGTGAGAAGCATGAGTGCCAGGGCGCCGGTCACCTCGTCATGGTCCGGCAGCGCGGCGTGGACTTGGCGGGTGAGCCGGATCGCCTCCTCGGCGAGGGTGACGTCGACCAGGGACTCGCCGGAGGTCCGCGTATAGCCCTCGGTGAACACCAGGTGGCATACGTCGAGAACGGCGGCGACGCGGGCCGGTAGCTCCTCCACCGACGGCATCGCGAACCGTGCCCCCGCCTGGCGTAGCGTCGCGCGGGCCCGGCTGAGGCGTTGGGTCATCGTGCGGGCCGGCACCAGGTACGCGGCGGCGATCTGGTCCACGCCCAGGCCGGCCACTGCACGCAGGCTAAGCGCCACCTGTGACGGCCTACTCAGGGCAGGGTGACAACAGAGGAAGAAGAGGCGGAGCGTGTCGTCAAAGTCGGACGTCGGTATCTCGTCGGCGCCCGGCGCGACGTCGACGTTGGCCGGCCGTCGTGCGGTGTCCAGCGCCTCGCGGCGGGTCCGGGCGGAGTCTGCGCGGACGCGATCGATCAGCCGCCGCGACGCGACCCTGATCAGCCATGCCTTCGGATCGTCGGGCACCCCGCCGAGGGGCCACTGGGCGGCGGCGGCCTCTGCGGCATCTTGGACCGCCTCCTCGCAGTCGCCCAGGTCGCCGTACCTGTGGAGGAGCGCCCCGAGGACGTGCGGCGCCTCCCGACGCCACACGTCCTCGAGGATATGCAGCACCATGGTGGCGATGGCTACTGGTCGTCGCCGCCGGGCCACATCAAGGGCCGCAGCTCCACCGTCTCGCCAGGGCCGGAGAACCTCGCGGCGACCTCCTCGGCGCGAGCCTGGTTCTCAACATCGATGAGAAAAAAGCCCGCGAGATGTTCCTTGGCCTCTGAGTACGGGCCGTCGCTCGCCAGCGGCGCATCGTCCTGCCATCGGTACAGGCGTGCGGTCGCCGGATCGCCGAGCGCCTCACCGCTGATCAGCTCGCCGTTGGCCTGCAGTTCGGACATCACCTGCTCGAACTCGGCGTCCAGCCGCTTGCGTACCTCCTCGGGCAGTCCCTGGTAGGCGGCAAGGTAGTCGCCGGTCGGGTGCCCCCACGGCTGGGGATTCGAGTGGATCATGATCGCGTACTTCATTGGGATCACCTCAAGGTCGTACGACGGCCGTTCCGTCGTTCGACCGGAACGTCGGTGCGGCCCCCTTCGATGTCGACATCACCTGCGAGTCACATTTTCCCTGGCGGCGAACGTCGGAGTCCTTCGTGGTATCCGGCGCCGGCGGCAGCTCTGCGCGACATAGATGCAAACGAACACATATCACCCGATCCGGCGGGCCTCATGTCGCCCGCGAAGCCGCGGTCAAGGTGAAAGGCCCGCAGCGAAGCAAGGACGAACGGCCTTGACGGCCCGGCAAGCGGCAACCACACGCTCCGCCGAGGAGTGGCGGACGGTGGGGCCAGTTCTCGTTCCCGCGAACGGCGTTCCATGATCGCTGGCCGGGGCCAAGACTCATCCGTAGGAGGGCCAAACTCGTCCGCGAAATCAGGGGAGGGCCGGCTGGACAGCAGGGTCGGGGTTCGGTGCGTTCATGGCCCGGGGCTTAGTTTTCTGCTGGAGGCTGTCGATTCCGGCGCCAGTCGTTCGTCATCGTCGGTGAATGCAACTGACGATCTTCGGGAGTCTGTCGAGATTTGGCGTTTGGCTCCGATGTCTCGTGAGATGCCCGCGAAGGAGAGGACCGCCGGTCATGATCGAGCTCCGCCCGTACCGCATCGACGTGCCCGATAGGGATCTCGCCGACCTGCGCGACCGCCTCGACCGGGTGCGGTGGGCGCCGGAGCCGGCCGGCGGCGAGGTGGGGTATGGCGTGTCGGTGGCGGCTGTCCGGGAGCTGGTCACCCATTGGCGGCAGAGCTACGACTGGCGCCGCTGGGAGTCCCGGATCAACGCCTACGACCAGTACACCACCACGGCCGACGGCACGAACGTGCACTTCCTGCACGTGCGCTCGCCGGAGCCGAACGCGTTGCCGCTCGTGCTGAGCCATGGGTGGCCGGGCACGCTGGTGGAGTACCTCGAGGTGATCGGGCCGCTGACCGACCCGCGGCGGCACGGGCTCGACCCGGCGGTCGCGTTCGACCTGGTGATCCCGTCGCTGCCGGGGTTCGGTTTCTCTGGGCCGACGCCCGATACCGGCTGGGGACCGCACCGGATCGCGCGGGCGTGGGCGGTGCTGATGGAGCGGCTGGGGTACGCACGCTACGGCGCCGCCGGCAACGACTGGGGCTCCTACATCTGCGCCGAGCTCGGCCGCGTCGCGCCTGCCGCGGTGGTCGGGGCACACGTCACTCAGGTCTGGCCGACGCCACCGGCCGACGAGCCCGACTGGGCGGACAAGCTGACCGGGCGCGACCTGCAGACGCTGGCGCAGTTCCAGGACTTCCAGGCCAGGCACGCCTCGTACGGCGCCGTCCATCATCAGCAACCGCAGACCCTCGCCCACGCCCTGGCCGACTCACCGGTCGGGCTGCTCGGCTGGAACGCCCAGGCCATGGGCGGCCTTGACCCAGACGTCTTGCTCACCCACGTCGCGATCCACTGGCTGACCGGCACCGCCGGCTCAGCGATCCGCATCTACGCCGAGCATCCCCGCGAGCCGCTGCCAACAGCCCCGACCACCGTGCCACTCGGCGTGGCGCAGTTCGCCGGCGATCTCGGCTCGATCCGCTACCTGGCCGAGCGCGCGCACTCACAGATCGTGTCGTGGCACGAGTACGACCGCGGCGGCCACTACGCCACCCACGATGCGCCAGACCTGTGGCTCGGCGACATCCGCGACTTCTTCGCCACGATCACCGCCGACTAGTGCGGCCGCCTCGCCCCTGACGAAAGGAACCTCCCGTGAACCGAACGGCCATCATCTTCCACGGCACCGGCGCGAACCCCGAGGTCGTGTGGCTCCCGTGGCTGCGCGACCGGCTGACAGGCCGCGGTTACACCGTCGAGAGCTCGCACTACCCCGACCTCAACGTCGAGCCCATCGACAGGTTTCTGCCGAAGGTGCTGGCCAACCACACCTTCAACGAACACACCGTGCTCGTCGGTCACTCTGGCGGCGCCGCGCTGCTCCTGGCGATCCTGGAGCACATCGACGCACCGGTGGCCCAGGCCATCCTCGTCGCCGGCTACTCCACCCAGCCAAACACCAGCGACGAACCCGTCCTGCAGGCCGACTACGACTGGGCCGCGATCAATGCCCACGTCCGCGACCTGTACTTCATCAACTCCCGCAACGACCCCTACGGCTGCGACGACCGGCAAGGACGGGCCATGTTCGACCGACTCGGTGGCACCCAGATCATCCGCGACGACGGGCACTTCGGCGACTACAACCAGCCGTATCCCACCTTCGAGCTCTTGAACAAGCTGATCGATTGAGCCCATGACGACCGTTGACATCGGCACCGAGCGCTACGGATCGTCGCGCAGCATCTCGGGCTCACCGCCGGGTTCTGGCTCGCCGGCACCTCTATGCTCGCCATCGCGGTCCTGGCCTGGCGCCCGCTCGCCGCCCTTCGGACCTGAGCGACGAGGGCCGCATTCGCGCAGGCAGCGACTGAGCTCCAAAGCGTCCAGGCTGGAGAGGGGGCCAGCTACCACCCAACGCTCGTCGCATTTTGCGCACGTATTTGGCACAGCCAGCCGTAGATGGTCGTACACAGCCGTACGCCGCCGGACTCCTGCCTTGTCCGGCGGCGTAGATAAACGTGCAGGTCAGAGGGGTACTTCTGCTGATCGGCGGAGGGCGTGGGATTCGAACCCACGTGGCGGGGGGTTACCCCGCCTAGCGGTTTTCAAGGAGGCTGTTTCGCCGCATACGACCTGCGGGTTCGTCGATCAGCAGCGAACTCCGCCGAGAATACGCCGAAGGACCGGCCGCGGCAGTAGCAGCCGCCCGTGGACGGCCGGATCTGCGACGAGCCAGCTCGTGTATCCACCGAACCGCTGCAGCAGGTGGGCGCAGGCTCCTGGCCACAGGCAACACGCGCCGGCAGCCGTGTTGCCCGTCGGGTCCCTCCCCCACCTCAAGGGCAACCCGGCGAGCGCCCGTTTACAGTAGGGCCGTTAGCTGTCGTACGGACTGTCCCACGCTTGCTGACCTGGACGTTCGTCTGTCAATCCTGTGATGCGAGGCACTCGCAGACGGTATTTCATTGACAGAGCCATTGACAGACGTGAGTACCGGCGGGGGTATTGCGGTTACGCGGCGGACGGCTTGGGCTTGAAGTTCACTGCAAGCTCGACGTCGAGCGCGTGGGCGATTCGCTCGAGCACGGGCAGGGTGGGGACGGTACCGCCGGCTTCGAACCGGGCGACAGCGGATTGGGTCATGGACGCTGCCCGGGCCAGCTCGCTCTGACTCCAGCCGCGCTGCTCACGTAGCTGACGGACCGCGGCACCCAGCTCAAACGCTAGCCGGGCAGCCTCGTAGGCCGCTTCTGCACCCGGCTCGGCCATCCGCCGGTTGCGGATCTCCGCCCACTCGGTTCGCCCGCTCACCGCTCCTCCTCAGCTTCGACCGTGTGCGCCTCGGCCACACACCGCGCCCACGCTCGCCTTGCCCGGTCGATCTCCCGATCCTCCCGCATCCGGGTCTTACGGAACACGGTCAGCAGAATGATCCGCCGACCGGGCGCGATCCAGTACGTGATCCGCACCGCGTCCCGCTCCAGGTGGAACCGCAGTTCCCGAAGCTTCCCGTCCAGCTGCCTGGTGTACGGCTCTTTCAGCTGTGCCCCCTGCTCGGCCAGCAGATCAACATAGAACGCCGCACGACCAAAATGCCCACCCGACAGCTGCTCCAGCCACTCCCGGACCTCCGGTTCCAGCTCCACACTACCCCAAGCCATAGCAATGATGCTATGGGGTCTTGGGATCGCCGTACAGTCAAGATCGGGTAAGCAGCGCCGGCGATAGCGGTGCCTGGTGGCCGGAAACCGCCGTCAACGCGGTTGCAGACGCGTGGACTGATTGCCCTCGGTGCGTCCACACGTAAGGGCGTCCGCGCCCCTCCCGCACCCGTTCTTGCACCGCGCCTGACGGCATGCGTCGAGAGCAGCTGATGACCGAGCCGATCAACGCCGCCTGACGGGTGGTGGCGCCGATGCTGGCTGGTGAGGCCGATCGTAAGCACTCCAAGACACAAGAATTAGGAACCCATGCTCTCTTGTCCAGATCAGTCCAGGCAGTGCTGTTTCAGGCGGCCAGGCAGGCGTCCAGGGAACTCGTTGTCCGGAGCGGTCCAGATCCGTCCATGCCGCTATTGCACGCGGGTTGCACGCCGACCTTCTGTTCCGTAGAGGCAGGCAGGTCGATCGCGAGCTGCGCTTCTCCGCTTCGGAGTTCGTGGGCCTGGTGCTCATCGTCGCCTGGCGTAGCAAGTCGTTGCGGTCAGGCTGGGGTCATCTTGGGGTCAGCGCGCGTTCGATGCGCTTAACCGTCTGCGGTCGTGGCGTGATGAGGTAGTGCCCGCAGAATCCAAGTAGCTGCGGCTCCGGAACTCACGCCTCCCAAGAAGACGCCACAGAGCAAGCTCCACCATGGGGTGCTAGGCATAAGGCACATCAGTAACGGGGTTCCGTCCGGCGTGATGACGTCGTTGCAGCCAGGCGGGGCAAAGAACTGCATGTACACGAAGTCAGCAAGCCATCCGCCTCCGCTCGCTCCGAGGATGGCGGCAATCGCAACGATGGCGATCGACACTACGCGGGGCATGTGCCCTCCCGAGTCGGCAGAGGTGCCCTAGCCTAGCGATTCCGTGCCAGGCTACTCCTCGACCGAGTGCAGTCAGCGATCTCCTCCCGGCGCCGTGAAGTCGGCCAACCACTCTTCTCCGTCGTCCTCGCAACTAGCCAGATTGAAGGTCGGAGCGGAACGGGTCAAGAGTCGAGCTTGCTCGATCGCGAAGCAATGCCGCGTAGTTACTTCGACCTGAAAAGCGCTGAGCCTTGGTGAGCAGGTGCTGGCGGTCTGTCGGGGTTGGGTGGCGGCGTGCTCCTGCGATGGGTGCTTGTCATGCTGCCAGGGTGCTGATCGTGACCAGGTTGTGTGTCAGGACGCCGTGGCCGATCCAGATCATGGCTCCTTCGGTGCCATCGATCTGGGTGCGATCCCAGCCGTATCCGCGTTTGAGGGTGCTGATTCTGCCTTCGATGCCGGTTCGCCATTTCACGGTTCGTCGGAACGCCGGGCGATGTTCGTGGGCTCGCCGGGCGGCTGAGGGTTTGCCCTTGCGGGGGATGACGACGTTGCGGACGCCGAGGTCGGCCAGGTCGTCCTCGACGGCCTTCTCGCCGTAGCCACGGTCTGCGGTGACGGTGCGGGGTGGGCGTCCGGCGCGGTTGCGGATCCGGTCCACGGCCGGCGGGAGTTGGGGTGCGTCGGCCGGGTTGCCGCGCTCGACGATGTGGTCGACGATCACGCCGTCGTCGCCTTCGACGAGCTGGGCCTTGTGCCCGAACTCCACCGGCTTGCCGAGCCGGCCATTGGCGATCGGCCTGGCGTCGGCATCGTGCAGGCTGACCCGCCGAGTCGAGCCATCTGGTGTCTGCCCGGCAAGTCGCTGTCGGGTCTGTGCGGCGACCTGCCTGGTTGCGGCGATCAGGCCAGTCAGATCGTCGATGGCGCGGACCAGTCGTCCTCGTCGACGTCCTGTGGCCGCGTCGTGCTGACCCTTGGCCTGCTGGGCCCTGGCCTTGGTGCGTGCCCGACGCAGCGAGCGTTTCGCGTTGACCAGCAGCCTTTCAGCCTCGGTGGCGGCGGTCTCGGCCAGATCGGCCAGCTCCCCGGTCACCCGCCGCACCACTGCCAAGGCCTCGTCCCGACCGGCGGCGCTGCGCGACCGCAACCTGAACCCGATGGCGTGCGCCCGATTCCCCGCCGCACGGGACCGGTCCCGGCTGGTGCGAGTCGCCCCGCCGGCGGCCTGGATCCGCCTTTTCGTGGCCGCGATCCGACCGATCGCCTTCGCCAACAGCCCCGAGTCGGTCGGGTAGGCCACGTTGGACGGCACCACCGTCGTGTCCGCCCGCAGCTTCGTGGTGCGCAGCACTTTGGTCTCGGTCGCCTTGGCCAGCAGGGCCTCGTTCAGCCCTCCACGGCCGCCGGGCCACAGCGCGTGGTCAGCTTCATCAGAGTCGTCGGATGCGGCACCGATCCCTCCAGGCCGATTCGGCAGAACCGCCGCCAGGTGATCGAGTCGCTCACCTCCCGGCACAAGCTCTCATAGCCAAGCCGATAGCGGAACTTCAGGAACATCAACCGCAGATAAGTCTCCATCGGCGTGGACGGCCGACCGATCCTCAGATCGAAGTACGGCACGAACGGCACAAAGAACGCTGGATCATCCAGCAGCGCATCGACCCGAGCCAGCTCCCCGGGAAGTCGCAGCAGCTGCTCCGGCAACACCGACTCGAACAATGACGGCTGATCGCCTACGGTACGAAACACGATGGCCTCGATCCCTTCTAGCCCAAGGGGTCGGGGCCATCCTTCCGTTCCACAGGCGGCCGCTCACGCACCGCCACGCGCCGACTTTTTCGGGTTCATCGGTGACGGAGGTAGCTGCGGCGGCTGGTGTGTCGCGGCAGTCGCTGCATTCGTGGCTGGCCCGGTATCTGACCGATGGTGTGGCGGGTCTGGCGGATCGTTCGCATCGGCCGGGTTCGTGTCCGCATCAGGCTCCTGCGGCGGTGGAGGCACATGTTGCGGAGATGCGGCGGAAGCATCCGCGGTGGGGTGCGAAGCGGATCCGGTTGGAGTGGTTGAAGAAGCCGCCGAAGGGTCTGGTGGTGCCATCATCGAGGACGATCAACCGGATCCTGACCCGGCAGGGGCTGGTGGTGCCTCGGCGTCGCAAGCGTCCGCGTGAGTCGTATCGGCGGTGGGAGCGGCACGGTCCGATGCAGCTGTGGCAGATCGACATCGTGGGCGGAGTGATGCTGGTCAACCCGACGACCGGTGAGCTGCGGGAGGCCAAGGTCGTCACCGGTGTCGACGACCACTCCCGATTCTGTGTGATGGCGGCGGTGGTGGAGCGGGCCACCAGCCGGGCGGCGTGTTTGGCGCTTGCCCAAGCCCTGCAGCGACTCGGCGTTCCCGACGAGGTGCTCACCGATAACGGCAAACAGTTCACGGATCGGTTCGGTAAGGGCGGGAGGTAATGTTCGACAAGATCTGCCGCAAGAACGCCATCACCCATCGGCTGACCCAGCCGGCCTCGCCGACCACGACCGGCAAGATCGAGCGGTCCCATCTGACGTTTCGACGTGACCTGCTCGACGACTGCGGCCCGTTCGAATCGGTGGAGGCCGCCCAGGCCGCGATCGACGGGTTTGTGGTGGAGTACAACACCGACCGGCCACACCAAGCACTCGACGACCGGACGCCTATCAGCCCTGCCGACCGGTTCTCCCCGGCTCCAGATGAGCAGCGGGAGTTGCTCAAGCTGTGGACACCGCCGACACTCGCCCCGGCCCCACCGGCCGCTGCCCACGAACCGGCTGGTCCCGTGCCTGAACCGGTGTTGACGCCGGCACCGCTGGGCGGGTGGTCCGATCGAGTTCGACCGGGTGGTGCCACCGAGTGGGAACCTGCAGGTCGCCGGCCGGCAGTTCTGGCTCGGGCCGGTCCGGGCCGGCATGGTCGTCCGGTTCTGGACCGACGTCGACCTGATCCACCTGCTCATTGCCGGTGCGAGGGTCAAGGCCGTCCGCTCCCACCTCACCATCAACGACCTGGCCAGGCTCGTGACCGAAGGCGCCGTCAACGCCGGACCCTCCCCACTGCGACCAGCCGAACGCAAAGGCGGCGCGGTAGAGATCGAACGGATCGTCTCCCGCGTGGGCATCGTCTCGCTGGGCTGCAGACAGATCCTCGCCGCCGAAATCCTCGCCGGCCGCCGGGTTGGCATACGCGTCGAGGCAGCCACGCTGATGTTCTACGACCTGGAAACCCGCGAGCTGCTCCGCACTCGACCCAACCCGCTCACCGCCGCCGAGATCCGCCGACTCCTGGCAGCGTCGCCCGCACCTAACCCAAGGATGAAAGGGCTCGTCCGACACGATGAGGATGACGTTTGGCGCACCGGTTGGTTCAGCCATGATCAAGCCAGGTCCGGGGTGCTCGGCCCGTCACGAGACCGGCCCCGTCGACGTAACCCTCCTCGCGCCCGCGCAGCTGTTCGACCAGGAGGCCGCGGAGACGGTCCATGTCGGACGAGCAAGCGGGGTCGGCGGCCAGATCGTGACGCTCCTTCGGGTCCACGGCCAGATCGAAGAGCTGCTCTTGCCCCGAGTGCGACCACCAGATGTACTTCCACCGATCGTCGGCGATCCAGTGCAGCGTCTGCCGGAAGTGGGGGTGCTCGCCGTGGAGATGGTCTCGCCAGGACGCGGCTGGTGGATCGGCCAGCAGCGGTAGAACGCTTCGCCCTTCGACCGTGCCCGGAGGTTTCAGCCCGGCGGCGTTCAGCAACGTCGGCATCACGTCCCGCAGTTCGACGATCTCGTCCCGAACCTGGCCCGCTTCGATGCCGGGACCACTGAGGAGGAAGGGAATCCTGGCTGCCCCCTCGTACGGCAGGCCTTTCTGGAAGAGATTGTGTTCGCCGAGCATCTCACCATGATCAGAAATGAAGCACACGATCGTGTCCTCTGCCAGTCCGAATTCGCCGAGGATCTCGAGGAATCGGTTGATCTGGAGATCGAGATGTGCCAGGTGCCCGTAGTACCCCGCGCGGGCACGATGCAGGACACCCGGCTTCATCCGCGCCGCGAACGGGTTGTGTCGCCAATCCTGGTAGTAGGGTTCCAGCGCCTCCACCCAATCTCCGACGACCGGGTGGTACGGCTCTTCGGCCAGGTATTGCTCATACGCCCACGCCGGTGGATCGAACGGCGGATGCGGGCGGTCGAAGGAAAGGTAGAGAAAGAAAGGACTCCGCGGATCGCGTCGATAGAGCCATGACATCGCTTGGGTGACGGTCCACGAGGTCGGATGCCAGGCCTCCGGCTTGTCCCAGGGCCGCGCCACCATGGAGTTGCTGTTGACCCCGTTGTCGCAGAAGTCCTCCACCGCGCTTGCCCCGGCCTGCATCCGCAGCCAGGGAAGGTAGTCGTCGAACTCCTCGTACGGCCGCTGCCGCTTGCGGACGTAGTGTAGGTAACCATCGTGCAGGATCACATCGTCGAAACCGAGCCTGGTCCGCTCGGGATAGACGTGCATCTTTCCGATGGCCTGCGTCTGATAGCCGGCGCGGCCGAACTCTCCTGCCATCGTGGTCGAGTAGTCCCAGGGACGGCCGTTCTCGAAGCCGATGCGCCGATGTGACCGCTGCGACAGGCCGGTCATCAGCGCGGCTCGGGCCGGGATGCACGTCGGGGTGGCCGAGTAAGCCCTACGGAAGCGGGCCCCTCTGGCGGCGAGGGCGTCGAGATGTGGCGTATGCACCAGCTCATGGCGGTCCGCAGACAGGCAGTCTCCGCGCCATTGGTCCACGCAAATCAACACAACATTCGGCTGGCCAGCCATGGAGCCCCTCCATCGATTCAGATAATTCGGTCCGCTCCGTCTCGCCCCTCGCCCGATCGCGTTGGGGGAGCTATGCGGATCCAATAAATCTGATCTGTGCGTATCGATCAACAACGTCGGGTGCGCTGACGATCAGACGAAGGCGAAGGGGTCGGCGTAGAAACGGTCGAGAACCGAAGTCGCCGCCGCGATTACTGGTGCGTTGTCGTCGAGGGCACTCGGTGTGATCATTCGATCGGCGTCGAACCCGGACCGAGCCCATCGGCGAGCCTCAGCCCGGACTTCGGCTAGGTGTTCCGGCACTCGCAGCGGTGTTCCGAAGAGGATCACCTGGTCCGGCGCCATCATGTCGTGCACGATGGCGATCGACTCACCCACAGCGCGGGCACGATCCCGCAGTAAGTAGTCGGCCAACCGATCCCCTGCTTTGGCTTTGGCGATCAGGTCATCCAGCAAGTGCCCTGGCGGAAGCACCCCTTCGCGTTCTGCACGTCGTACGATCGCGAGGTCGCTAGCCACGGAGGTCGCGCATCCGGACCGGCCACACTCGCACGGCACCAGCGCTGGTCGCGAGAGTGGAAGGTGCGCGATGTCACCAGCGCCTTCATCTCGTCCGTGATAAACCCGTCGATCGACCACGATGCCGGCACCGATCACGTTCCCGACATAGACATGCAGGAAGTTGGGAACTTTGAGGGCGGCGCCAAACCACATTTCAGCGCGGGCAAGCGCTCGCTCGGTCGAGTCGACGCGGAGCGTGCCGGGAAACTGGCCATCGGCGAGCGCCGCTACGTCCACGTCGGTCCACCCGAGCAATGTGTGTGCGCGGACGACGCCATGCCGCGAGTCGACCCGGCCGCCAGTCGCGAAGCCGGTGCCGATGATCCGCGCTGGACTCTTGGCTGTCATCTGCTCGATCGCTTGCGATGCTTCGCGGACGACCAAGCTTGGATCGAGGCGTCCATCGTGCTCCACTCGCATTGTCTGGTCTACGAGTGAACCCCGCAGGTCAACCAGTCCGATGGTCGTCCAGCGCAACCCCACATGGATTCCTACGACATGAAAGCGATCAGTCGACAAGTCGAGCGGGACCCGCGGTCGTCCCCCTGCGCCTCCAACCAGGCCGGGCAGTTCACGCAACAGCCCAGCTTTGGTGAGCTCGCCGGTGATCCGCGTGGTGGTTCCGGAACCCAGCGACAGCATCCTGGCCAGATCGACCCTGGGGGTTGGACCGTGTTCGAGTAGCACCCTTAACAGTGCGGCGACATTGTGACGGCGTACGTCGGAGCGGCCAGCCGCCATGCGCGCCGGCTCAACTCCAGTCTCTCGGGTAGCGATGCGCGTCATCGTCTCGTATTACCCCGCATTACCTCGTGTCGCTCATGGTAATCACTGACTGCGAACGCCAACGACCAGGGATTGACCATGATCAATACCACCCGGGGTGATCGAGGTTGAGTTGGAGGCCGACACCAGGCCGCATCGGCAGCTCCAGAGCACCATCGCACGGGGCGGGCTCTGGCGGCAGTGTGACCGCCGACCGGTCGACGTCCTCGCCGTAGATGTACTCCACCAGCGTGAAGTCGGGATGGATGGTAGACAGGTGGGCGGATACCGCTGTGCTCACCGGGCCGCAAGGATTGTGGTAGGTCAGCTCGACACCACTGACCCGCTCCGCCAGTTGTTGGAGCTGAACCGGACCGGCCGTGTACTTGGGGTCGAGAAGCAGAACCCGGAGGTGCCCGGTCGACAGCGCTGCCTCGATCTCCTCATGGGTAGACAAGGCTTCACCACCAGCGATGGGTGCCTTCGTGCGAGCCCCCAGCCACCGCATTGCGTCAGGGTCGGTGACGTCTACCGCGTCTTCGAGCCAGGCGATCCCCAGCTCGTCGAGCTGCGGTATGGCGTTCTCCAGCTGGTCGTGGCTGAGGTGATGATGAACGTCTACCATCAGGTCGACGCTCTCGCCGATGGCATCACGGACCGCCCGCACGATCGCCACTCCAGTGTCGACGATCGAGAGCCCATTCAGCACTGGTCCGTCAAAGGGCGCCACCTTGACCTTGCGATGACCATCGGCCACAGCCTGCGCCGCCTTTGCGGCGAGGTCGACCGGACGTCGTTGGCCGGCACTGCGGTTGAGGTTGGCATACACCGGCACGCGATCACGGCGCGTGCCGCCAAGCCACTGCCACAGCGGAACACCTGACGCATGCGCGGCGATATCCACCAGTGCCATCTCCAGACCACCCAGGATCGTCCGCTGCATGAACTGTCGCCGCGGATCGGCAACTGCTGCGCATGCTTGCCTGAGCTGCGTCGTAACAGCGTCGCGATCGGCGATCGCGTCGATCCCACGCAGCGGGCTAAGCACCTCTCGCACCGCTGAGGGGACCATCTCCGGCCACATGCTGTCCGAGCACTCGCCAGTGCCGACCAGCCCGTCGTCGGTCGACACCTCGAGGAACATCCAGGTCGAGCGCTGCGTCGCCGCCAGGCGTCGCAGCCTGACGTTCGTGATCCGACTGCCCATGGACGTCGCCTCCCCAGTTAAGTTGCTTATCGAAGCTAACTAGCGCGGGCCGGCCCGTCAACTCCCCTAATGGCCGTCAACTCCCCGCTCAGAACCGCGCCCGATCCGGGGTTGACGCCCGGCAATGACCCACATTAACTTCGTTACACAGTTTTCATCCGATGGCGTTCGCTCAGTGGCGAGAGGAAGCACACGATGCGACCAGTCTCCCGAAAGCTCACCGCGGACCCGACCCGGCGAGACTTTCTGCGTCTAAGCACCGCCGGAGCCGTGCTGGCCGGCATGGGTGGGCTGGCAGCTTGCGAATCTGCAGTTGAGCAGCAAGCTTCCGACAAGACGAACAGCGGCAGGAACCGCCCACGGCCAGGGGGCGAACTCATCGTCGCCCAGCCGCAAGACATCGTTCCGAACGCGGTTCGAAACCAGGCCGCTCAAGACGCGAGCTGGCGACGCTCGATCTTCGACACTCTGATCGGCATCGAACGGAACAGTGGTGAGATCCAACCCTGGTTGGCCACCGAGTGGGAGACCAGCGACGGTGGCAAGGTCACGACGCTAACCGTCCGTGACGATGTGACCTTCCACAGCGGCCGCCCATTCACCGCCGACGACGTCAGGTTCACCCTCGAGTTCATGCGTGATGAGCAGCCGGCCTGGTCATTCCAGTGGCTGCTCGAGAGGGCGACCAGCATTGACGTGCCGGACAAGACCACCGTCAAGATCGCGTTCGACCAGCCCATCAACAACCTTTTCGACGCGCTGGCCTTGATGATCATCGTTGACAAGGAGACGGCACCGAATCTGCTCGCCGCGGAGGCCAGCAACGACATCATCGGCACGGGGCCCTTCGCCTGGGGCGAATACCATCAAGGGGAAAGCCTGACGCTGCGGAGGAACGACAGGTACTGGCAAGACGACCAGCCTTTCCTCGACACCATCCGGATTCGAATCATCCCGCGCCCCGAGGCGCTGATGTCTGCACTGCGCTCCGGTCAGGTTCATCTCGGCACCAACATCAGCCCGCTCAACACCACCCAGGTGAAGAACGACGGTCGGTTCGAGATCACTGCCTACGAGACCTACAGCGCAGGCGTCTACCTTGGCGGAAACGTCAAGTCGGAACCGCTTGACGACAAGCGGGTGCGGCAGGCGATCAACTACGCCATCGATCGGCAGCGGATCAACGACGACCTCTACCTCGGCCAGGCGAAGGTCACGGCACTGCCATGGTCCAGCGCGAGTGAC
Source organism: Actinopolymorpha sp. B9G3 (assembly GCF_040120725.1). Lineage (NCBI taxonomy): Bacteria > Bacillati > Actinomycetota > Actinomycetes > Propionibacteriales > Actinopolymorphaceae > Actinopolymorpha > Actinopolymorpha sp. B9G3. The sequence continues at coordinate 96,663 of NZ_JBEEAB010000018.1, forward strand.
GCCCACAACCTCGAGCTTGCTCGGCACTACGAGCGTGACCTGAACAAGGCCAAGGACTTGCTGGCCGCCGCAGGCGCTGAAGGCGCGACGGTGGTGCTCGAGACAAACGCCCAGTTCAGCAAGGTTGCGGAGATCGTCGAGTTCAACCTTGAGGAAGCCGGCGTCAAGCCACAGCTCCGCGTTCTGAGTGCCGACCAACAAGAGGATCGGTTTCAGAACCGTACATTCGAAGGACTGTGGATCGGCGTGCATGGCTACAACGCACTGTCCCCGGTCGACCTGATCTACAGTGCGCTGCCGTACAAGACCCAGCAAAACCTGTTCAACTTCGAGTCTGCTGAGTACACGCAGCTTGCGGAGGCCACGCTCACCGCCAACAGTGATCAGGACAAGCGCACCGCTTACGACGCAGTCAGTGAGTTTCTGCTCGACCAGGCCTTCTGTTGCGACCTGGTGCAAGGAGCGAGCACCGTGGTGAGCTCGGGTGTGACCGGATGGGACTACACCGTCTGGGACGACCTCATGCTGCACCGGGCCGGCCTGGAGTAGCTGTGCTCAACTTCGTAGCTCGACGCGTGCCCGCGGCGATCGTCACGCTTGTTTTGGCGTCGATTGCCGTCTTCTTCCTGATCAAGATGCTGCCCGGCAGCCCAGCGACAACGATTCTGGGCGACCAGGCAACGCCAGAGGCGGTGCGGGCACTCGAGGAGAAGATGGGCCTAGCCGATCCACTGTGGCAGCAGTACTGGGACTGGGCGCGCGGTCTCGCAACCGGAGACCTCGGTCGGTCGTACATCTCCGGCGAGCCGCTGGTCGAGACCTTCCTCCGAGCAGGTGGCGCCACCCTCGAGCTGGCCCTGGGCAGCCTTGTGGTCACTGTCGTGTGTGGCTTCGCCTTAGGGATGGCTGGTGCAACGATGCGGCTGCACGGCATACAGAGCATGCTGAAGGCCTTCAATGCAATCGTGTTTGGCGTGCCGGAGTACGTCGTCGGAATCCTGCTCATTCTCGCGTTCGCCATCAACGTTCGCTTGTTACCTGCCGGCGGACGAGAGCCGCTGCTGGAGGACCCGGAGATCGGGATCCAGTACCTGCTCATGCCGGCGATCGCCCTGGGTTTGCATTCGGCAGTTGTCATCGCGCGCTTTCTGGAGACTGCACTGCGGACGGAACTAGACGAGGAGTACGTCGAAACGGCGTTCGCCAAGGGTTCGTCGAGGCGCCGCATGTTGTGGCGACACGCCCTTCCGAACGCGCTTCCTTCCGTGATCACCGTGTTGGGTCTGCGAGTCGGACATCTGTTGGGCGGCGCTCTCATTATCGAAGCCATCTTCGCGTGGCCAGGGTTAGGGCAGGTGCTCGCCAACGCTGTCATCGCTCACGACTACCTGATCGTCCAAGACCTCGTGGTGTATTTCGTCGTCGTCTTCATTGCCATGCAGGTGGCGACTGACCTCGTCCACGCGACTCTGGACCCGCGCGTCCGCTTGGAGGGCGAATGACAGCTATAGAGGTGACGCAGCTCGCGCCAGCTCAGGGCGTCGGCGCCCGAACCGGGCGATGGTCCCGAGCGCTGCGTACGCCCTCTGGTGCGACCGGCCTGGTGGTCGTGACGGTGCTCGTTGCGGCCGGCCTGATGGCGCCAGTGCTCGCGCCATTCGATCCGGCCTTCCAGTCGACCGGCGCATCGTTGCTCGGCCCATCCAGCCAGCACTGGCTCGGCACCGACGAGCTTGGGCGGGACATCTATTCACGCCTGCTGTACGGCATCCGGCAGGACGTCATCATCACCGTCTTAGGGGTCCCGCTCGGGCAGGTCATCGGAGTCGTCTTAGGCCTGGTTGCCACCGTGGATCGACTAGCTGACGGCGTAGTCCAGCGCCTCCTCGACGTCAAGATGGCGTTCCCACAGGTCATTCTGGCTGCAACGCTGGCCACGATCATCACACCAGGATTCGCAACAGTGCTGATCGTGATCGTGATCGCTGGGATTCCGGTGACAGCACGGTTGACCCGTTCGGCCGTGCTGACGCAGCGCGAGCGCGACTACGTGGTCGGCGCTCGGGTGGTCGGTGCTGGCCGGGCGGCTATCTTGTTCCGGCACATCCTGCCGAACTCGCTCGACGCCCTCATCGTGCACTTCGTCATGGTGGCCGCGGGTGCAATCTTCCTCGAGGGCGGGCTTGCGATCATCGGCTTTGGCATCCAGCCACCCAATCCATCCCTCGGCGGCATGATCGAGACTGGCCTGCCATTCCTCGCCGAACAGCAGTGGTACGTACTCGGCCCGATCGCTGTGCTGACTGGCCTGGTCATCGGTCTCAACCTGCTGGCCGACGGCATCAACGCCGCATTGCGGCGGGGCTAGGGGTACGTGATGACTGAAGCCGTTCTCCAGGTACGCGGGCTGCGAATCGCGTTTCCCACGCGCCTAGGCGTGGTGCAGGCGGTGCGAGGTGTTGACTTCGACGTGCACGCAGGTGAAGCACTGGCGATCGTCGGCGAGTCGGGCTCCGGGAAGTCTGTTACCGCGCGGTCATTGGTTGGGCTGGTCCGTGAGCCGGGGCGAATCGTCGACGGGTCGGTGAAGTACCGGGACGAGGACGTCTTCGCCATGTCGGAATCGGCGCTGACGGCATACCGCGGCGGCGAGGTGGCTCTGGTGTCCCAGGATCCACAGTCCTCGCTGAACCCAGTGATGAGTGTTGGTGACCAAATCGCCGAGGCACTTCGACTGCACGGGGCTGACCGACGCGCGGCCCGCCGGAGGGCGGCGGAGCTGTTGGATCTGGTCGATGTCCCAGACCCCGCCAAACGGTTGGCCGGGTACCCGCACCAGTTTTCCGGCGGCATGCGCCAGCGGGTCCTGATCGCGATGGCTCTGGCAAACGACCCGTGCGTCATCATCGCTGACGAGCCGACGACAGCATTGGACGTCACCGTCCAAGCGCAGGTTCTCGATGTCTTCGCCCGACTCAACAGGGAGCTGGGCACGGCGGTCGTCGTCATCACCCACAATCTCGGCCTGGTCGCCCGGCTGTGTGACCGGATCCTCGTGATGTACGGCGGCAAGGTCGTGGAGCAGGCACCTGTCGATGCGTTGCCGAACGATCCCCGCCATCCGTACACCTGGGGTCTCCTCAAGTCCGTGCCGAGGATCATCGGGGCCGACAAAGGTCGACTTCCGGCCATCGAGGGCAGTCCCCCTGATCTGCGCCAGCCACCCGCCGGATGCCCGTTCGCACCGCGCTGCGACTTCGCCGACAATCGCTGCCGCGCCGAGATGCCGCCCATGTACCAGCACGGGTCCGGCCATGTTGCTGCATGTTGGCGAACCGCCGACGGCCTGCGCCTCGACCCGCCCACCCCAACGCCGCTACACGTGGGCACCACGAACTCGGACCTGTACGAGGCGAGGCCCGACGTCCTGGCTTTGCGTGAGGTGCGCAAGACATACGTCGTTCACAAGCGCAGGCTGGTTACCCGCACCAGCGAGGAGGTACGCGCGGTTCGCGGCGTCGACCTCCACCTACGAGCAGGCGAGACGCTCGGGCTGGTGGGTGAGTCCGGCTGTGGCAAGTCCACGCTGGCGAAGATAGTTCTTCAACTGGAGCGTCCCGATGGCGGCGAAGTGCTGGTCAACGGCAAAGACCTCGCTGACACGCACGGGGCCGAGCTCAAGAGATTGCGTCGCCAGGTGCAGCTGGTCTTTCAAGACCCGTACGCCTCACTGAACCCACGGCACACGATCGGCGACCTGGTCGCCGAGCCGCTACGCGTCCACCGGATCGTGCCAGCGTCAGAGGTGCCAACCCGGGTGAGTGAGCTGCTCGAACTTGTGGGTCTGGAGCCGTTGATGGCCAGCCGGCTCCCTCGGAACTTCTCTGGCGGCCAGCGGCAACGCATCGCCCTGGCGCGAGCTCTGGCCGTTGAGCCAACCCTGCTGGTGCTCGATGAGCCGGTCTCGGCGCTGGACGTGTCGTTGCAGGCGCAGATCGTCAACCTGCTGCAAGACCTCAAGGTGCGGTTGGGTATCTCGTTGCTGTTCGTGGCCCACGACGTCGCCGTCGTCCGCCACGTCAGCGATCGCATTGCCGTGATGTACCTCGGGCAGATCGTCGAGGAGGGATCGGCCGACGAGATCTGTGCAAGCCCCCGGCACCCGTATACCGCGGCACTGCTGTCTGCGGTACCGGAGCCGGACCCGGCACTTGAGCGCAAGCGCGATCGAATCGTGCTCCGAGGCGAAGTCCCCAGCCCCCTCGATCCGCCGGCCGGATGCCCATTCCACCCCCGCTGCCCGATCGGACCGACGGCTGTGTCCGGGCGCGAGGCGTGCGCGTCGGAGCGCCCGAGGCTTCGCCTTCTGTCGACGGGACACCGGTCGGCCTGTCACTTCGCCGAGGAGCTCGACCGGATATGAGGCGAGTCGTCGACGCGGGCGCAGCAGGCCGGCGCACATCCCGACCATAAGGAGGTTTGCCACACCGCCCCGAGACCCATCTGCACGTGAGGAGGATCCATGCACAGGTTACTCCGTACACTCGCAGCATCGGCGGCACTTGCCGTCGCTCTCGCCACTACCACTGCCCACCCAGCCGCCGGCGTAGAGAAGGACGCCGGCGTGGTAGGCGTAGCGGCCGGCGACGGCTCGCTTGTCATTGCAGGGACTGATACCCCCTTCGTACCGCTCGGGTTCAACAGCGTTGGCGTCCTCTATCCGGAGATGTACCCGCAGCTGTGTGACTCGACCGGGATGGACGCCGCCACCCGAACCGAACTCTCCGCCACCCGCGACGCCATGGTGAACCACACTGCACGAGAGCTCCGCGCGATGGAGAGCTACTGGAACGCCAACACGGTGCGGTTCCAAGTCAGCCAGGGGGCGCTCGCGCTCGAGGCCAACAACTCGGGGGCCGACCCGTATACGAGCAACGTGCTCGACGTCGTGGAGACGGCCCGAGAGCTCCGCCTCATAGTGATCGTCTCACTTCAGACCCAGGGCTACGGCTGCACGCCACACGTCGACGGCGAGCAGGTCAAGCTGCCCAACCACGACTCGGTTGTCTCATGGCAGCAGCTGGCTACTTCGCTTGGCTCCGACGAGGGCGTGATTCTCGAGATCTTCAACGAGCCGCAGACCAAGCGAGCATGCGACACAGGTGTGGACTGGTCGTGGCCGGAGTGGATGTATGGCTGCGACGGCGCTCCGACCGGCGACATGGGGATGGTCGGACTGGGCAAGCAGGTACGAGCGATGGCGCCGAACAACGTCCTGCTCTTCGACGGCGACAACAACGGCGGAAAGTTCACCGAGTTCGTCCCTCCGCCTGATATCCCGGACAACTCGGCCTACGCTCCACACACGTACTTCTATGCCGACGGTCCCACGGGCAACTCGTTGGGTGAGGGCTGGGACGCCCGGTTCGGGCACCTACAGGAAAGCGGTGAGGCGCTCGTCGTCACCGAGTGGAACGGCTCGGCGTCCTGCAAGGCGTTCGACCTCGCGCCGGTACTTGTGAAGGAGTATCTGCCAGCTCACCAGATCGGCTTGTTCGTGCATTCGTGGGACGCACCGGCGGCGGACCTCGTAGACAAGAACTACCACCCGGTCGACTCCGTAGCCAAGTGCCCAGAGTTCACCGGAGCGTCGCTCGCCTACGACTACTTCTGGTCGCAGACCACATAGCCCGTTCCGAACCCTCTGCTGATGGTGGGGCTATCCCTGTTTGCCTACCCGCAGGCAGGGATGGCCCGTCATCTTTATCACCGTGTTCCTCGAGCAGGTCGTACAGCACGCCTGACCGCTCCCTGCCGGTGGGGGTTCGCCGTGCTCGACCACGAGCTTGTAGCGGTCGGTGCGGTACATCGTTGTGCAGGCAGGCGGATCGTACGCATAGCCCGAGTCAGGTCAGCCACCACTTCCCCAGACTCTCCATAGTGATGGCGGACTCAGGATCACCCGGCCTCTCGACTGTCGCGCACCTGCGATGCTGAGCCTCGCCCGGTTCCCGTCCGACGACGTGGCCACCCGTGACCTCCCACTCGTGCCAGGAGTATGCCGACGGCAGGCTCGGCAGGACCGAGTCCCTGAGGCTGCACAGGGAGGCGTACGCCTCGGGTGAGCGGCTTCGCCAGGCAGTCCTACAGTGCTCTCCCGCTCGATCAGTCTGAAGTCGGCGACGACCTGCTGAGCTGGGCGGCCGGTGCCCGCAATCCGGTCGGCCAGCATCTGAAGGGCGGTACGGGCGATGCGTGCAGGCCCGTCCGCCCTCGATGTTGCCGATTGGTTTCGGCTGGCACCATCTGCGGTCAGTCAGCCAAGGGCTATCCGATCACCGACGGTTCAGGATCCGCTCACGCGGTACGACGCCACACCGATCCGCCCAGGTCTGGTACGCAGCGGCGAGCCGGTCGATCACATCCGGATGCTCCGCGGCCACGTCGAGCAACTCGGTGCGGTCAGCGGTCATGTCGTAAAGCTCCCATTTCTGTCCAAATTTCCGGACGAGCTTCCACCTGCCCTGCCGGACCGCCGCGTTCCCCTCGTGCTCCCAATACAGCGTGCGTTCTGGCCCAGCGGGCTGACCGCGATTGCCGCGCCAGGTTTCCAGCATGCTGGCGCCCTCGGGCGGCAGTACCTCGCGGCCGGCGTAGACCGAGGGATATTCGGTCTCGGTCAGCTCCAGGACGGTGGCCATGACGTCGGGCAGCTGATGCGGCTCGTGCCGGATCGTGCCCAGCTCGAGCCCGCCCGCCGGCCAGTGCACGATGAACGGAGTGGCGATCCCGCCCTCGTGGACCCAGTGCTTGTACTCCCGGAACGGCGTGTTCGACAGGTTGGCCCACGCGGTTCCGTAGCTGGCGTACGTCTCCTCCGGCCCGGGCATGACGTCCGGGGTGTTGCCGCGGAATACCCGCCGTCCGTCGCGCGTGCATGCCGGAAGGTGGATCGGCCGATTCGCCACCTCGTCCGTCCAGCCCGGCGGCAGGTTCTCCGCGCAGCCACCGTTGTCCGACAGGAAAATCAGCACCGTGTCGTCCAGCTGACCCGTGGCCTCGAGCGCGGCGACGATGCGGCCGACCGCGGCGTCCATGCGGTGTACCTGCGCGGCGTACACCTCCATCCGGCGCCGCTCCCACTCCTGGTTGGGTGTGTCCGTCCACGGCTTCACACTCGGGTCGCGATCACTCAGGTCCCAGGACGACTCCAGTAGGCCGAGTTCGACCAGCCGGTGGGCACGCCGCTCGCGCAACACGTCCCAGCCCTCGTCGTACTGTCCGCGCATGGCTCCGATGTCCTCTTCGGGCGCGTGCAACGGCCAGTGCGGCGCGGTGAATGCGACGTAGAGGAAGAACGGCGCCGTGGGATCGTGCGCGGTGACGAAGTCGGCGGCGCCGGAGCCGATCGCGTCGGTGTAGAAGAAGCCAGGCTCGAGCTCATGATCCTCCACAGGTGTCTCGTTCCGGGTCAGCGTGGAGGGATTCCAGTAACTGCCGCCACCGGCGATCGTTCCGAGGAACCGGTCGAATCCACGCCTCGTCGGCCAGGCGTCCTGCGGCCGGTCCATCTGCCCGCACAAGTGCCACTTGCCGCTCATGTACGTGGCATATCCGCCGGCTCTCAGCACCTCGGCCATCGTGACGCACCGGTCGTTGAGTGTGCCGGGGTATCCGTACGGGCGCTGGTCCTCGGTCAGGATTCCGATGCCTGTCTGGTGCGGGTGCAGTCCGGTCAACAGCGACGCCCGGGACGGTGAGCAGCGCGCCGTGTTGTAGAACTGCGACATCCGAACCCCGCCCGCTGCCAGCCGGTCGAGGTTCGGCGTCGGGATCTCCCCGCCGTAGCAGCCGATGTCGGAATACCCCATGTCGTCGACCAGGATGACGACCACGTTGGGTCTTCCGGTCATGTCTGTCTCCTGTCCTAGTCCGGCCGGTTATCAGGCGCCGCTTGCCTTGCTTATGCTGGCACCTCGATCAAGGTGATGGAGTGGGCGGGGAAGGGGTGGGTGAAACCAGACCCGGTCCGCGGTTCGGTCGTGGTTGTCACGCTGATCTCGTCCGGACCCGGTCCGAAGCCCCCGTTCGCCACCGAGTACAGGTCCTTGAGAAGCGCTGGAAGCGGGGCGCCGACCAACGACTCGGCTTCCTCGATGGCGGCCCGATCCGCCGAAGGAGGAGGCGGCAGCAAGCGGTCGAGAAGTCCCCTCTCTGCTGCAGAGGCGTACTCGTCGGTCCCGCGGGTGTAGATACGACGGTCGCCGCTGAACATGCCGGCACCCTCGAGCTCGACGCCCGGAAGTCCCGGCACTTGGTCTCGATGCTGGCCAGCCGCGATCAGTCCTCGCACGCGCCGCAAGATGTCCTGTGAGTCGGTCATGCAGGCGATTCTCGATCCCGCCACTCTGCTCCTGCAACGCACAGCGCCGCTCCCGGCGCATCCCCGCGCCGATCGAGGGCGAATCAGGGCTGCCGTGGTGGGACGCTACGCCCCGACAGCGGCATGTGCGGTCGGTTCTTGCTACTCGGACGTCCGTCCGCGTGCCTTCGATTCGCGGTGTCTGAGTCTCCGCCGCAGTTGTCCCTTGAACCGTCGCTGCGCCGTCTCAGTCGAAACAAACTGCGGATCGTTGGCCCTTTCGAAGTAACAGCTCTCAGCTTCGTCGCGCCCCTGATCGGCATCAACGAGCCGGGCCAACTCGTCACGCAGGGGCGGTCCGGTCGGCAACCGATCGGCCCAGTCGGACTTCGGCGAGTTCGTGTCCACCCGTCCAGTCTGGCTCATCGGTGGGGTTACCGCTCGTCGCCGCGACCGCGCGATCAGCGGCATGTGGGTGGCGCTACTCGCGGCTGGCTCCCACCCTAGATGCGTGTCTGAGCGTGAACGATTGATCGAGATCGTCCAGCAGCTGATGGATGGCGACTACTCCAGCGACGAGGAAGTCGACAGTCTGGTCGCCGAGTTTCAGGGTGGTGTTCTCGACCCCGCAGCTACCGAGCTGATCTTCTGGTCGACGGACCATTTCGATCACGAGCCCACGGCGGCCGAGGTTGTCGACCGAGCCCTGCGTTACCGTCCAATCGAGCTCTGACAGCGGCATGAGCGGGCGTTACGAGTCGAGCGATTCGCTGAGAGCGGCGACTGCTGCGGTGAGTTCCTCACCCGCGTCGATTGTCAGTTCGATCTCAGCAGACCAGTCGATCGAGTCGCGAATCTGGACTAGGAGCCGAACGTGGCCGTCGTGCTTCGCCGTGAGGGTCAGGTCGCCTTCAAGGGATGACCAGGTGCGCGCGCCGTCCCACCCTCGCCACGACTTGGCCATCGACCGGAAGAAGTCGGTCAGGCCGTCGAAGCCGTCGCCGTTGTGGGCATAGACCCATGACTCCGCGGTCAGACCACCCTTCGCGACGGCGAAGAGAGCCTGGTCCGCGACGCCATCAGAGAGACGCCTAACGTCCCGGAGGGCGAGACCGTTGCGCGTGTGGCCGATCACTTGTACTACATCCGACACGGCGCCAGTCTGCCTGCGATGCGTGACGACCGCACGCTCATCGGCACGATCGCGCCTCACCATCCGCGGCATGAGCGGGCACTCGGAATGCCATGATCTCCGGGTGAACCCGTGCCCAGCCTGCGGCCATGAGCAAGAAGAGCCACCCTGGCAAGGGGGCGTCGGCTCTCAGGAGGTCTGCGAGTGCTGCGGTCTTCAGTTTGGCTACCAAGATGCGTGTGGAGGCCGAGAGGACTTGCGGGCCGGCTTTTACGTCGGATGGCGTGTGCGCTGGATCTGGGAGGGACACCCTTGGCACGGTGCCGCAGGCCCGCCGCCTGGCTGGTCCCCTCAGCGACAGTTGCAACGAATCGGCTGGCCACCGACGTCCTACCCGTCCTGAAGCCGACTCACGGCGGCAGTAGCCTGCGGTTGTGCCTGCGCGGATGGAGTGGAGGCCCGAACATGGCTCCGGGCCGATGTGGGTTGATGGCGTTGCGGTTGAGCCTGCGTCGCTCTTGCCCGAGGAACTCGCGGCTCGCGTAATCGCGTGGAACGACGCCTTCGTCGACGAAGACATGTTGCCCATCGATGGCCCAGGCGACGCGGTGTGGCTTGCGGAAGGGAAGCAGCTCCTGGCGTCCGTCCGGGAGGCCCTGTCGGAATCGCACGAAATCGTCGGCACGGAGCCGTGGTGGGGTGAGCCGCCCGCGTAGATGCCGACCCGAACAGCCGGCATCGGTCGTTGCCCGGCCGCGCTCGCTCATCGGCATGGTCGCGCGGACAGCGGCAAGAGCGGATGACTTTTGAAGCTCGCCCGCACTACGATCTCCATGGCTGAGTTCGTCGCCGTGACCGTGTGACCGGTAGCGCCGCGCCAGCAAAGACGGGTGGTCACCTCTGCCTTGCGGATGCCCGTACCAACAACAACTCTCAGTCGTGAACACGTATCGCGGCGTGGCCGGCCGAGCGGAGCCGCCCACTACCTGGCATGAGCGGTCGTTTGGCGTTCCCCCATGGAAGACTCCGGCCCATGACCGACGAGACGGGCCCGACGAGCGCCATCGGCTCTCCTGTCCTCGCCAAGATCCGAAGCCAGGTGCCTGAGTTCGAGGAGCCGTTCCAGCGAGAACTCGACGCGGAGGGGCCAGAGATGGGCGCGTTCCAGGGCATGAGCGTGTTCGCAGGTTGGCTCCGTGCCCGCGTCGAGGCATCCCCGGCAGAACCCGACGTACAGCGAGCGTTCCGAGTGGTGGAAGAGGTCGCGTCCAGCGACGACCCGATGGGGCACCCGATGGGGCGTCTATTGGTGACAGAGTTCGTCGAGGCCCTGCGAGACAACCCGTGCGCGGTCGCACTGATGGGGTCGGAGACCCTTCGATTTGGCTGACGGAACGACCGCACATCGGCTGCAGATCCGTGTGGCTCGGATGCCAGTCAAGTGACCGGCAGACTTCTACGCCTGCCGCAGATCAGGTGGCGGAGATGTGTCGCACATCAACCGACTGATCACGGGCGCGCAGGTGCGTGGAAACTGGGAGGCGTCTCCCGTACGACGGCTCTTCTTGCTCCTCCCAGGAGGCAAGATCGCGGACCGAACTGGGCCGACGGCGTGGCTCCGGCCGAGCGCATTCCGCGCAACCACCCGTTTCCAGCCGCAAATCACTGCACACGGCTGGACGTGTGGGCGGTCATTGCCGGGGTCGAGACGGAGCTTCAGACCGGCTCTGACCTGCGGAAACGCTGGTGAGCGGAGGGCGTGGGATTCGAACCCACGTGGCGGGGGGTTACCCCGCCTAGCGGTTTTCAAGGAGGATGTTTCGCCGCATACGACCTGCAGGTTCTTCGATCAGCAGCGAACTCCGCCGCAAATACGCCGAAGGACCGGCCGCGGCAGAAGCAGCCGGCCGTGGACGGCCGGATCTGCGACGAGCCAGCTCGTGTATCCACCGAACCGCTGCAGCAGGTGGGCGCAGGCTCCTGGCCACAGGCAACACGCGCCGGCAGCCGTGTTACCCGTCGGGTCCCCCAACCTCAAGGGCAACCCGCCGAGCGCCCGTTTACAAGTGGGCCACATCCTGTCGACAATGCCCTCTACCTGCGAAAACGCCAACACGATGACCCGCATGAGCTACCTCTGACCTCACCTGTTGACAGCACCTCGCGTCACATGAGGTGTCACACCGCCGAGCGGTCAGGGGTCGATAGGTATCGCCCTTCACCGGCGGGGCCTTGGTGTGGTTGGGGCAGACCGAGCATGCGTGGCAGTCGTTCATGGCCGGTCACTCGGTCCAGAACGCATGCCGCTCCGGCCACGCCGCAGACACCACGGCCGCACAGATGGCCAGCAGGATCGCCACGAGGATCATCTTCTTCTTAGTGATCATCTACGCCGTCCAGAGCCCGGCTGGACGGGTCGTACGGGCAGTAGCCGGACAGCCAGATCACCTGGTCCGTGCCCGGTGAGTCGGGTGACTGGTCCGGGTCCGGCGCACCGGGCAGGAACAACCCGAGCTGGAACGTGCCGCCGGCAAACTGGTGCTCGGAGTCACGCTCCGGGCTGGAGCCGGGTACGGGCGCGATCGTCTTGTTCGCCCACTCCAACGCCTGGATCACGGTGCAGTGGGCCAGGTCGTAGCTCTGGTAGCCGTTCTGGTGCGGGTTGGCCCGCCAGAACCGGACCCGGATGGCGGTCTTGCCGCCGTCCTCGGCCATCTCGCGGATGTCTTCCTCGGCAGGCTGGTGCGGCGGGTAGAGCGCGTCGTAGTCCCACTCCACGTCGACCTCGGAGACCTTGATGCCGTCCACGAAATACGGCGGCGGCACCTCCGGCTGCTCTTCCTCGGGGTGGTCGTGCCACCGGGCGTGCTTCGGGCAGAGCCACATGTCGTGCGTCTTGTCTGGCAGCCGCCTCAACCCGAACAGCCCGCCCCTCTGCTCCTCGTAGTAGGGCCGGTTCTCCGTCGCCGGCAGCCCGCACTTCTTCCACGGGCACTTCTCAGTCATCAGTCGCCCACCTGCGGGTCGTCCGGGCCTGCCACCCGGAGCAACGAGTCGCCGCTCTCCACGTCCGGAACGACCACATCAATCTGGAAGAACGCGGCGTTCTGTTCCGCCGTCTTCCCGACAGCCCACTCGATCACCTCGGTCACGTCGCCGTTGGAGATGCCGACGAGCTGCTGGCCCTGGAACCATGTATCCGGCGCGACCTTCGTCCAGAACGTGACCAGATAGCGTTCCGCCACGAAGGACCGGTCGAACGAGTATTCGTCGTCGAGCACGTCCACCTCGTGCGCCCTGGCTCCGGTGTCGTAGCCGGCGTGGCGGCGGGTCTCGCCGGTCCCGGTCTCGGGCGCGTCGGACTCACCGTCGCCGGGCTCGGCGTCGAACGGGTCGCCCGCGCGGTCCGCCACCCGCCCCATCTGCCGGGCCGCTTCCAGCGTGGCGTACACCTGCGCCGGCTCCCACTCGCCACGCTCGGCGTGCTGCCGGGCAACCGACTCGTAGTCGACGAAGCTACCCACAGCCCAGCCTTCAGGCTCAGTCATGATGTCCCCCACTTCATCTGGGCAGTATGCGGCCGGGACGGGCTGTCAGACCGGCATTTCGCTGCGTCGCGCGGGCACAGAAAGCCCCCGGAGGAAGTCACGAGGGCTCCTGCAGCGCTGGCCCACGAAGTCCAGGCATATGGATGAGGTCAACCGTACGGGGCTGCACCCCCAGGGCTGACGTCAAGCCGCGCAGCCCGGCTGCGTCGCCGTGGAAGGCTCGGAGCATCTGCCGGCCCTGCTGGAGGCCTTCTGACACCTCAGCGAGGGCCTTCACGGTCTCGTAGACGGGTGAGAGGCACGTCGGGTCCACTCTGAGGCGGGTTTCCGCATCGCGAGCGAACGCCACCACTCCCCCAGCGAGTTCCACGAACATGGTCTTGAGCGCCAGGAGGACCTGGTCGAGCTCGGCGCGTATCTGAGCCTTGCGGGTCAGTGCGTCCAGATCCATGGGGATGTCCTGCTCCTCCGATGAGCCGTCCTGTGGGGCGGGTGGAGCCGCGGTGGCAGCTCGGCGACCGCGGCGCCTACCCAGTCATCGGGGCCATGAGATGCGTTCCTGTGGCTGTGGAGCCAAGGTCGGCGACTCGTGGAGCCGGAGGCGTACCGTCTGCGCCATGAACGAAGCGAACCCCCCCTTCGTACGGCTCGAACGACCCCGAGTCGTACGTTCCACTCATCCTCCAGTGGTTCACCGGCACGTACCTGCCGGAGAGAGAACGCCTGGAGGCGCAGCTGCGCCTCGCCGTGAGGGCTCCAGACAATGTCCGCTCCTACGAGAAGCAGCCTGGCCCCTGCTCGGTGGATGGATGCGGCCGGGCGCGGAACAAGCGTGGACTCTGCGCCCCGCACTAGCTTCGACTCGTGCGGACTGGAGCGGTCGACTCCTCGCCGATCCGAGTTAGCGTCTCCCCCCGAGCGAGGCTGAGCAGTGGGTGGCTGTGCCCGCCCGCACAAGGCCCGCGGCTACTGCATGGGCCACTACCAGCGGTGGCAGGACCATGGCGATCCGGGTCCATCCGAGCTGCAGGAGAAGACCCCCGCGGCGATCGTTGCAAGGCGCCCGATTGCCCGATTGTCCAGACCCTGTGCGCGCCAAGGACTACTGCGCGGGCCACTACAGGCAATGGCACGAGGGCCAGCCCATCGTCCCCAAGAAGAAGGTCGCGCCCGCTGGTAGCGGCTACATCGACGTCAACGGATACCGGAGGATCTCAGTCAACGGTCGTCGCGGCGTCGGCGAGCACCGACACAACGTCGAGCAGCTACTCGGGCGGGAGATTCTTCCCACGGAGACCGTCCACCACGTCAACGGGATCCGCGACGACAACCGCGTAGAGGGGATCGGAACGGCCGCGCCCCGGCCACGCGTCGACGACGGCGCCATGCTGACTGGAACCACGCTGGAGAGCAGACGCCCGGCGACGTCCTTACTGATTCCCGCGCGTACCCTCGCGATCATGGGGATCCGCTCCAACTACGGGTGCTCCTTGGGCTCGCCGAACTGGGTGCCTACACGGGGCTTCCAGCTACCGTCGTCGACATTCTTGGTGAGAAGGTGGCTTCATCCGCTGACTACGGTCACAGGCATTGGTCCGACGTCGGCACCCTTAAGATCGCATGCCCGAGCGCACCTGCCGGTAGACACCGAATACGACTACGCGTCCTGTGATCGACGGACCGAGTCGGCCAGTTCAACCAGCGAGCCCTCACCGACCACGAACCAGCGGCTCGTGCCCTGCACCGCCTTCGGCGCGCGACCCGGAGCATCCTCCAGCATCTTCTTCACCAGAGTGCTTGGCGCGTAGCGCCGGCCGTCAGCCTCCCAAAGCAACGGCTGTAGGCGATGGTTCGCCCACGTGGCGCGTCCACGTCGTGGATCAGCGGCCAGCCATGGACCGAGGTTTCGACGCTCGTTCGCAGTCTGCCCGCGGAACTCGAGCATGGTGCCATCAGGAATACGCCTCGCATCCACAAGGACACTGACTGCGGTGGCCTTTCGCAGCCCACCATCGTCGGGCAAGGGTCGATAGGACGGCGGAAGCGCAGGGACAGGATGGCCCTCGCCGATGTCGGCTAGGACCTTCTCCGCCAGCATCCGGCAGCGCTCGGCGTTCTTGAACATCGGGATCGGGTAGCTACTCGTGCCGAACTGTGCGTCGACATGGTGGAGGAGCCAGTCCGCCGTAGCCTCGACGAGGTTAGACAGGCTCTCGATCTCGGCGTCGTGATTCTCTGAGTCCAGGCGGAAGTCGGGTTGGATTTGCTGCGCAACTAGGTGAGAGACCAGCAGATCGCCCTGAGCAAGTATCTGTTCCGCTCGGCCTTCGTGTCGGGACTGCAGAGAGTAAAGAGCCTTCCTTACCTCGCGTCGAAGCAGTACTACCTGCCAGACCCGCTGGGCACTTAGCCTGGGCCCGAACAAGGAGCTATAGGTCTCGCGCTCCCACAGGCGGTCCCGATCCTGCTTGATCCTTGTCGTCATCACAGGATCGCGGTGGGCACACGCCAGGGCCACGGCGGCTTCGGCCACCGTGCATCCGTTGTCCGCCTCGGGCGGAGTTTCACCGCGCTTTATCACGTAGTGCTTGCTGAGTTCTATGGCGAACTCTTCGCGCAGGCGCTCCTGCTCAGAGTCGAGCGCAGCGTAGTCCTGAGGCTCGACCCGGTTCTGCGTATTGGTCGCCCTGGTTACGTCGGAGGCGAAGCCGGGAGGGCAATCCTCGAGAGAGATGACGCGGACCCAAACCTTTCCAGCGCCGACCTTGCCCGGAGCTGTTCGGAGGCTCCGTTCGATGCTCGTCACAGTCTGAGCGCCGTTCACCACGCTCGCTCCATGGAGCCGCAGCTGGACCGGCCCACCCACCGTGCCGGCGTTGCGCGCTGATCGCTTCACGGAATCGCACAGCACAGTGATGCCGTTGTTGAAGTACCAGAAGTGATCCGGAGTCTCGGTCAGAGTTTGGGTGATTGTCAGATTGACCTGAGTGCCACCCAGTCCACCCCTGATGTTCTGGCCGAATAGCCTGCCACCGTGCCCGGCGAACCACGCGGCTATGTCGATAACGGATGCTGTTCCGAAGTAGGAGTCATAGGGGTCCGCCAGCCTTCCCCAGCTCTCCAGTGTAAGGTCCACATCAATCTTCGGTGTTGTTGCACTGCGCACCATGTGGACGAAGTCGGAACGCGACAGAACCTGTAGGTCGAACATTTCCTGGTCGGCGTTGAGCTTCTCGAGGAGATCATCGAGGGCCTCTTGGACCGGCTTGCTGAGTCTCTCTTCACCGAACAACGCGATCACGAGTGTGATGCGGATCTGGAAGTCCTCAAGAGCTCCACTGATGCGATCGGCCATCGCCTGAACCTTGGCGTTGAATCGCTCGAAAGACCCACGGGCGACCAGGTCCACACCTTGGGCGAACTTTACTGCGCTGTCCAGCGAAAGGCCTGCGGTCCCGGCGTCGCTCCACTTCGCTTGAACCAGCCACATCCGCGACGACTCTTCGCTCACCGCGATGGCGTCGATGCCCTGATCGTCGTAGCCATCGATCACGGCAGACACCGCCGCGCCGGGGTCGAGACCGGCAAGGTGGCGGACAGTCTGTGCTGCCAGCGCACGCGATAGGAGCATCTGCTCCCGGTCGCGCTCACCACGCCTGGTCATGTCGCTGAGATCGATCAGTTCGCCGAAGTCGTCCAGAAGGTTCTTTCGAACATGACGCAACTGGATCGGATTCACTCTGCCCCCTCAAAGAGCCGTCCAATTTGCACACTCGGTGGCGGTGCGATCGAGTAGTCGGGTAGCCAGGATTGGGCCGACTGCCGAAGCCGGTCCCGCCGAGCCGACATCGCTCGCTTGACGATGTACCGGAACCACGTGGGACGGAGGCTTCTGGTAGCCAATCTGGGCCCGGCACCCCGACGTTTCCGACGCAATTTGATCATCTTAAGATCCACTTCCGTCGCTTGTCCGTCGTTCAGCACTGTTGGCCTGACCCGGTCGGTGCATCTCGGGCTCCCACGATGCCGGTCTTGCAGCGCACGACGGATGCCTCTCGCTCGCCTAACGCTCAGCCGACGGCCCCGACCGGGATCTTCACGTCGTACGTATTGAAGTCGTCGTTCTCCGGCTCGAAGGACAGCGTGACCGCCCCGCCGACATCGACGCCGCGGAACCACATCGTGACGACAGCGTGCGACTTCGGAGCGATGGAGTCCGGGCCGCCACCCGTGCTCGCCCCCCGCTGCGCCCCAGACGGCGCCCGGTACGTCGCGGTGTACTGGTACGGGTCGACCTTCCGGTCGCCGGTCGTCACCCGGACCGACACGATGAGGTAGCCCTGCGACGACTTGAACGCCGAAAGGAGCTCGAACTTCACGTCGTGACTGGTGACGGTCTTGCCATTGCCCATTGTCAGGCGCGGCCCCACCGGGTCGCTATTGATGCTTAGGTCGGTCAGCTTGCCGCCCTGCTGCTTGAAGCCGGCGTACAGGAAACACACGTCGTCGCCGTTGTCGTCGTAGGTGCAGAATTGGTAGCCATCGTCCTTCTTCGTGACATTCCCGAGGCCGGTCGCGTCGCTGCCGCCGTCCAGGGACGCTGTTGCCTGGTGAGACTGCTCCAGCAGGTACGCGTCGGCAACCGAGCCGGGGACGGTGAACTTGCGGGCGGCCTCCAGCTGCTCCGGGTCCATGCTGGCGACGGCCTCGACGTACTGCTTGGCTCCCTCAACCTGCACGGTCTTCGCCGGCTTCGGCGTCGGCTTCGGCGTCGCCGGCATCTGGGTGGTTGCCTTCGCGGGCCCTCCCTCAACGACAGCCGGCGCTCCTCCACCGCCGCACCCCGCCAGGACGATTAGCCCAGCCGCCGCAGCAGCGACGATCACCTTCTTCGACATCTGCCTGCCCTGCCTCCTCCGGCGCCGCCGGGTGCGTCGTGGTTGACATGTGCCCAACCCTTCGATAGGCCCGCGGGGCGAACGGGAATCGAACCCGCTCTCGCGCACACCAGGCACCCCCGCCCCCCGCCTGCCTTCCCGGCAGTCGCCCCCTGCTGCGACACGCCGTAGTTGAAGGCAGCGGAGGTCTACCTTCCTTCCGAAACTGATGCCTCGCCCGACTGGGCCGCCCCGCGCTCGAGCTGGTCGAGGATGAGTAGACGCCGCGTCGACTCCGAGAGCGTCTCGAGCCTCCAGATCGCCTCGACCGCCTCCTCCACCGGGAGGAGTCCGGACCCTCGCCGCACCGAGGCGGCGTCACCGGTGTCCTTCAGGTCCTCCGGGCGCAGATGGCCGGCAGCGACGAACGCTTCGGCCACCGGGCGCCCAAACGCGACGGCGAAGGCCCGCACGGTTTCAGGTCTGGGGTCGGAGGACTTCCACCGGTTCACACTCGACGACGCAATACCCAGCCTCCGAGCGATCTCCTGCTGACTCGCCCGACCGGTGACGTCCTGCACGTACTCCCACCAAGCCATACGCCGTAGCGTACACGCAACGGTCTGCCTCGTGCAACTCACGCAGGCCACACAGGAGACCCTGGCGAGGTCGCTTTCAAGTCCATTGCGTATACGCGATGATTCAGCGTGTGCGCACCACTCGGGCCGTCGGCGAGCCGACCAAGTGCGCGGCACGTCTGAGGCCCCACCGCCCGGCCGCACCCGAGTCCGAGCCGGATTCGGGATGGACGAGCACGAGACTCCCGGCACACCCATCCCACGACACGACGCCACCGGCGCAGTGCTGGAGACACAACATGACGATGCCGTCGCCGGCCCACCCGCACCGCACCACCCTGCCAGGACGGCCACCGCTCTACAGAACAGTCGGCGGCTGGCTCTGGGCGCTACTGCCGCTTGCGACCTTCGGACTACTCGCCTGGGTCCCCGCCCTCCACGGGTGGGCCCGCCAGCGCCAGCGCCCCCACATGTACTGGACCCTGGCACTCGCCACAGCAGCCGTCCTCTTCATCACGCTCACGTCGACCAACACCTACGGCGAAGGAGCGGCAACCGGCATAGCCGCGCTGCTGATGGTCGGGGCCATGGTCGCGGGATCGGTGCACTCCTTCCAGCTCCGGCCCCTGATTTTCGGACGACTCGCCACCGACGACGCAACAAGCGCCTCAGCCTGGCCATCTGGCTCCGCGATCGCGCAGGTAGAACACGCACGCGCGCGACGAGCAGAATCACGCTCCCTCACCGAACGAGACCCAGCCATGGCCCGCGAACTCCACATCGGACGACCCGAAGCCCCGGGACGGACCTACGACGACGGCGCACTCGTCGATCTCAACCACGCCGCCGACGCAATCGCACACGTCCTCGAACTCGAACCCACCCACGTCGACCAGGTCTGCCAAGCCCGAACCGAAATCCACGACTTCACCAGCCTCGGCGAAGTCGGCGCCTACGCCAACATCTCCGCACCCATCGTCGACGGCATGCGCGAACGCTCCCCAGCCTCGACGACGACATACACCATCGATTGGGATGGGCGACGAGCCGTGCTGCCGCCTGTCGGCCAGGATGGCTCACTCGTCGAGGTCAGCTCCTGGTACGACGCTGAAGACGCACTAGAGACGTTCTGCCGTCGCGCGCTGGCAGGAGTGAATGAGCGCGAGATGCGGCGCGTGGCCGTTGAGGTCGAACTTATTCCTCGACCCGACAACGACCACAACCCGAGCGCCATCTCCGTCGCCATGCCATCCTCCTTCGGTGGCGATCATGCCGCTCGTCATATGGGGTACCTGCGTGACTACTACCTGGGACGCGTTGGCGAGTCTCTCCTGCCCGACCTCGCAGCGTTTGCCCGCCGCTGCGGCAGTGGGAGGCCGGCACCTCTGCGGTTCCGGTTCTGGCTGCATCGGATGCCCTACGGGCGTCGACGGGATGACCGACAAACAGGTTCGCCCGACCCGGCATACCGCAGCAGACCCAGGGAGTTCGTCAGGACTCGCAGGTGATGCCGTCGCCGTCGGAGTCGCGGTACCAGGCGTACTCCGGATCCTTGCCCCGCTTGTAGGGTCCGAGCCCGGCCGCAGTGGCTTCAGCGCAAGGTGTCGTACCGCTTGTCAGTGCCGCCCCCTGCTGGGGCGGGCTTGTCGGCGGGTTTGTCGTCGGGGCACGCGCCCCAGAGTCCGGCCTTCTGCCGCTTCGCCTCCGACTCCGCCGTCTTCAGCAGCCTCTGGTGGCGGTATGCGTTGTCGTAGGTGTACTCGCGGCCGTAGCCACCCCCGATCATGACCTCGTTGAACATGCTGCCGTTGGCCATCCACACGTAGGCGAGGGTGCGGCCGTACCGGTCGGTCCTCCCCTGTGTCGAGTCGGTCTCGAGTCGCACCTTGGCGCCATCGAGCAACTCCTTCGCGTGTGCGGAGGCTTCGGGGCCGTAGCAGCCGACCGGCTCGTTCGGATCCTTCGTCTCGGGGGTGTCTAGGCCGATGAGGCGGAGAGTTTCGGTGGTGCCTTCCTTGCGTCGGACCTTCACGGTGTCGCCGTCGACGACTTCGACGACCTCCGCCGGGATTCGACCGGGCGACGGCTCGTAGCGGGTCCAGCCCGTCTCCTTCGGAGGTAGGTCGGTGCGTTGGGCCTCGACGCCGCAGCCGGTCAGGGCGAGCACGGCTGCGGCAAGTGCAGCGGTATGGCGCATGAGTCTCGTTGTCCCCCCTGGTGATCACGTCCCAGGGTAAGACGCGACGTAAGCCGTTGCGGTCCGCGACTCCGCCGCATGAAGCACGAGTGGGGCGACTGCCAGTCAGCGCCGACCTGGCCACGGACCCTTGCCTGCGATGGCGGCACGCCGTTCGGTTGGTGCGGATTCGTGATCTCGCCACCAACGAAGTCCCGCTCAACCTGGACCTCGAGCGGTGATGATTGTCCGGTGCTAGAGGTCATCGACAGCCGCCGCGACGACGAAGGGCCGGGTTGGACTCAGGTGAGCCGTCGCTGCGAGGCGCCCGGTCCCGCCGATCGCGGACTCCCAATCCCACCCCAGGGTCCGGGCCACCCGGCCGATCCCGGCGATCAGCGTCCACATCCCCGCCAAGATGTCGCCAGCCTGGCGCGAGGGAATCATCGTCGCGGTCAGCAACCGGGAGAACGCCATCGCCGCCAACCGCTTCCTCGCCGGCGACAACGAGTACGGTCACCCAATCCGAGACGCGACCACCGGCACAGGCATCCGCGGCCACTCCGCCAACAGCGCCCTGATCCGCGGCTCACACGGATCCACCACCGACCCCGCCGGGCCCGCTCATACTTCGGCGACCGATCCGAAGCCCACGCGGCCCGCACCGTGTTCCGCGCCACCCCCAACTGACGAGCGACCCCAGGCGGTCAGTCTTCTGGAATCGGCGACAGAGTCGGGTTGAGGCGCTTCGGTGACGTCGACGCCCATAACGCACGTTCCCCGAGTCGGACGGTCCCCGCAGCGGCTGGAGCACGATCCCGACGTGAAGCGGCTGCCCGAGGAGCCGACCTCGCCTCGATCCTCGTGGAAACTTCGCCGCGTATTCGTCGCGGTCGGCATGATCCCGGGCCCCCAGTTGCCCAGCGTGCCCTCGTTGACCACAAGGTCACGGCCATCTAAGCGATCGGCTTAGCCGACTCGTGCACCAACCGGCGGCACCACCCTCACGGAACTCCGCGTCGAACTTCCGTCGCTTCTCTGGCATGACCACTCCTCATAGTCCATGCCTTCACGAAAACGGAGGACTTCCAGGGCTTGATCGCGCCCAGGTATCACCGCGGCGCCGGACAACCCCCTTTGACGGGCCTGGTGGCACCCGATCCGGGATATCCGCCCGCTTCTGAAGATGATCGGTCAGCCGTCGGCTCCACGGTGCTACTTGACGTCGGACTTCTCGTAGGCAGCCTGCAGGATCTCCAGATACCGGGGGAGCCCCAGGCCATCGAATCCGGCGACATAGGCATCCCACTCGGTGTCGATGTCCTTCGAACCGGTGATGAATGCCAGCGTGTTCCGGGTCGTGTAGCTCTCGATGTTGGTCTGCAGCGAGGCGACTTCACTGGCCTCGGCCGGGTCGATCCATACCCCCCAATACGGGTAGATCTGATCCTGGGCCTCCTTACCTTCATACAGGGTAGTCGCCTCTTGCAGCCGCCGCTCGTAGCCGGCCGGCGTGTAGATTTCCATCGGCTGCACCAGCCGGTCCCGGAACTCGCGCCCGTTGTTGTACTGCACCAGCGCCCCCCAAACCCGCGATTCAACCGTTTCCGCTTCCTTCTCAGGCAACTCCTCGAAGGTCTTGTACAACGGGTCGGCGTCGGGATTCAGCGCCACGTCGCCCTCCTCGGCCCAAGCCCAATCAAGGCCCTTCTTACCGTCCGATCCGCTGATCTGACCTTCGTCGGTGAAGATGTAGTCGAGCATCTTGATCGCGGCGACCTGGTCGTTCTTCGTTGCCTTGTTGGTGAGCACGAACGTTGCACCGGGCACCGATGGGAAGGTATAGCTGGCGTAACCAACGCCGGTTGGCCCTGTCACTGGCGGCACGGCGTCGTACTGGGTATCACGCTTGTCCTCCTGGCCGATGCTGACGAAGATGCCCGGGTGCATCACCACCGCGGAACCGAGAATGACAGTGTTAGCGTTATCACCGAGTTGCTGCAATGCCTCTGGGTTCTGCGTGAAAGCACCCTTGTCGATCAGGCCTTCGTCATAGAGCGACTTGATGTACTTGAGACCCTCTCGCCAGCCGTCCTTGTTGGCTTGGATATCGACCTTGCCGTTGTTCAGCACGACAGTGGAATCGCGCGACGGAGATTGTCCCTGTGGATTGTAGATGAAAGGATCCATCAGGTACGGGATGAGCGTGTCACGGACGTTGGCGCTGAGCGCGACCTCGTCGGCCTTGCCATTCCCATTGGGATCCTCGGTCTTGAAAGCCCGCAACACCTCGCGCAGTTCCTCGGTGGTGGTCGGCTGCTCGAGTCCGACGTTCTCGAGCCACTGGCTGTTCATCCACAGCTTGCCTGCGTAGCTGCAGTGGTAGCAGTCGACCCACTGCGGCAGCCCATAGATGTTGCCGTCCGGGGCCGTGGCCATGGCCTGGAAGTCGGGATTCTCCTCTAGGGCCTTCTTGATGTTGGGTGCGTGCTCCTCGATGAGGTCGTTCAGCGGGATGGCCACACCTTGCTGGCCGAACTTCATGACTTCAGGTGCAGTGAACTGATCGACCCAGGGGACCAGAAGGAACAGGTCAGGGTAGTCGCCGCTGGCGAGGGCGATCTGCCGTTTCTCCTTGGCTGGGCCAGGGTCCGTTGCAGTGGTCTGGAAGGTGAAGTTGATGTTGAACTTCTTCTCCAGCTTCTTGGTGTAGAGGTTGCCCTTAAGGTTCTGCTCAGGGAACTCAGGCGCGAACACGGTGAGGTCGGCGGTGCCGCCGACCTCATCCTCTGGTTCGGGATCGCCGGAACAGGCTGCCGCACTGGCGGTGAGCAGGGCAGCCAGGACGAGGCCGACCTTTGCTCGAGTGCGCTGGTTGAACATGATGCTCCTTTGCACGGGGGATCTGGGATGTTGGGTACGGGTCGGCGGTCAACCTTTGATCGCGCCGACCATGACTCCTTTGGTGAAGTAGCGGGCGACGAACGGGTAGATGAGCAGAACCGGGATACTCGCGACAACGATCAGGGAGTACTTGAGCAGGTCGGCCATTTGCTCGCGCTCCATCTGCGCTCCAACGTCGGTGGCGCCGCCGGCCTGGGTGTTGAGAATGAGGATGTTGCGCAGCACAAGCTGCAACGGATAGAGATCCGGGCTTTTCAGATAGATCAGTGCGTCGAAGTAGGCGTTCCACTGGAAGATGCCGTACATCAACGCGATCACTGCGATCATCGGCTTCGCCAGCGGCAGGACGACCGACCAGAGGAACCGCAGGTCACTGCAACCGTCCAGCTGAGCGGCCTCAGCCAGTTCGTCCGGGATCGCGGTTCTGAAGTACGTTCGGGCGATGATCACCTGCCACACTGCTATCGCCTGCGGCAGCACCATCGCCCATCGGGTGTTGAGCATGCCGAGGTCCTGCACCACGATATAGAGTGGGATCAGCCCGCCCTGGAAGAGCATGGTGAACAGCACCAGCGTCATAATTACATTGCGCCCCATGAACTCCTTCCGGGACAGCGGGTAGGCGATCATGATCGTCAACGTGGTGCTGATCAGCGTGCCGCCGAAGGCATAAATCAACGAGTTGACATATCCGGTGATGATCTGCTGATTCCCCAGCAGGGCCTGATATCCGGCGATCGAGAACTCGACCGGCCACAGGTAGACCCGTCCAGAGGAGACCGCCTCCGGGCTGGAGAAGGAGCTGGCCAGGATGTAGAGCAGCGGCACGATCACGACGATCAACGCGACCGTGAGCAGGATGTAGACCGCGATCAGGAACACCCGATCGACCGCCGATTCCTTGATTCGCCGCGGCTTGTACGAGGCGGCCGACGGCACCGCGTCGTGGATGTCCGGTTTGGTGCGAAGGGTGGTCACCACAAACCACTCCCGCTGATTCGCTTGGCGACCGCATTGACCACAACGAGCAAGATCAGGTTGATCACCGAGTTGAACAGCCCAACTGCCGTCGCCAAACTGAAGTCGGCGTTGAGGAGTCCGGTTTTGTAGACGTAGGTGGCGATGATCTCCGACGTCTCGAGGTTGAGCGGATTCTGCAGCAGATAGACTTTTTCGAACCCGATCGCCATGATGTTCCCGACGCTCAGGATCAAGATAATCATGGCCACCGGCATGATGCCTGGGATGTCCACATGCCAAATCCGCTGGATCCGTGAGGCGCCGTCCATCTTCGCCGACTCGTACAGCCCCGGATCGACTGCCGACAGCGCCGCGAGGTAGATCACCGCCGCATAGCCGGTGGTCTGCCAGACATCGGACCAGACATAGATATGCCGGAAGTAGTCCGGATTTCCCAGCAGATCCGGCGCCGGGATGCCGAACAGGCCGAGCGTCTGGCTGACGATGCCCAGCCTCGGCGCCGACATCAGGATCATCATCGAGACGATGACAACCACGGAGATGAAGTACGGGGCGTACGTCACCATCTGCACCGTCTTGCGGAAGAACCGGTGCCGTACCTCGTTCAACATCAACGCCAAAATGATCGGCAGCGGAAAACTGGCCAGCACCGCGTACCCGGACAGGATCAAGGTGTTCTTGATCAAGGGCCAGAAGACCGGATTACGGAAGAACGTCACGAAGTTCTGCAGGCCGACCCAATCGCTGCCCCAGGCACCCTCGATCACGTTGTAGCTCTTGAACGCGATCACCACGTTGGACATCGGTATGTACTTGAAGATTACGAAGTACACCAGGGGCAGGATCACGAGCAAGTAGAGCTGCCAATGCCGCTGCAGTGTCCACCTCCACCGTGACCCGAGCGTATTCCGGTTGGCCGGCGGCGCCGTCTTCGTCGGCGTTCGGACATCCAATGTGTGCATGCGGCTCCCTCGCTCACCACTCGTCGACGAAGGACGGGTCCCGGGTGGACAAACCTATTGATCGTGAACTTCATCACTACGGGCCGATAGTGAACTCCGTTCGCCAGGGTCTCCCCGCTAGCAACTCAACCGACACAGGACGATCAGGAGCACTTGGGAACGCGACCCGGCATCTTCGCGTTGTGTCGGCGACCAGCTCCACCGTGGCGTGCCCCTCGGCCCATTCCGCCGACACTCCTACTCCTCCACGAGCGCGTAGGCCGCGATACCGCCCCTGAGACCAGGTAGCCGGAAGAGCAGCAAGTGGACGAATGACTCCACGGTTGCTCTGCAACAGCATTTCCGAAACAGCTGCGCCAATGCCGAAATTGGCATCAATCTGGTGGATTCCGCGCCTGGACTGATACAGGAGACCGCTCCCGATCTGCCCTGATTGGACTAGGTGGCGCAGGACCCAGTCGGCCTCCTCTGCATCGAAGAGGCGGGCGTAGAGGCAAGCCATCCACGCATGTGTCCATCCACCGATCGGGCTGCCGCCTGCTCGTCGGGCTGCCAGGCTCAGACTCGCCGCATCCGCAAGCTCCGGTGTAGAGACTGGGTCGATCTCACGGCCTGGATAGAGAGGAAAGAGATGTGAAAGGTGGCGATGACCGGGTTCCGGCTCCTCAAACTCCTCCGACCATTCCTGCAGCCGTCCGTCCCGTCCGATCGGAAATTCGTCCAGTTGATGCCGACATCCACGCACTTCGGAAACGAGCGGATCCTCGATGCCAAGCCGATCGGCGAACCCGAGGTATGCGTCAAAAGTCGTACGCAACAACGCGAGATCGAATGTGGTCTGCAGGTCGAAGTCGACGGTAGCGCCCGTATTGTCGACATAATTGTTCTCAGGTGAGGTAGAAGGCACGGCCCGCCGCCGGCCACCAACGTCAACCAATAGTGACAAACCGAGTCTGGCCGCCCCGGCTAGCACGGGTAAGGCGCGTTCACGAACGAACCCGTCATCGGGGCGGAACGCGTCATGTTCCACCAGTGCGGTTGCCGCCCACATGCCACAGGTCGGCGTCAGCGCCCAGGTTGGCCGATTCCGCCCGATGCCGACGGGCCAACTTCCCCGCCAGATGTCGGTGTTGTGATTGGCGCACCAGCCATCTAGCCCGAGCACTTCTCGAGCAGTAACCTCTCCCGCCTCCGCGAGTGTCGCAACGTAGTCCAAGAACGGCTCTGCACACTCAGCGAGGTCGGCATGCTCTGCAATCCAGTAATTCATCTCCACGTTGATGTTCGTGGTGTAACTCGAGAACCATGGCGGGTTGCGGTCCTCATTCCACAGGCCCTGAAGCGTCGCGGGCTCGGTTCCCGGCCGCGACGACGAGACGAGCAGATAGCGGCTGAAATTGTAGAGATCGGCGAACAGGCCAGGATCGGTCGCACCAGCGACGCTGCGGGCCACGCGCTCGTCGGTGGGGAGATCGGATTGGGCAGTCGAACCGAGCTCGACTGAGACCCGGTCGTAAAGGCGCCCATGGTCGGAAACGTGTTCGTCGATCAGTTCCTCCACTGCGACGCCGTCCAGGGCGGCTGCCTCCGAGATTGCGGTCGCCAACGCCGGTTGGAGGTCGCGGCCCGGTGGGCGGCGCCAGTTGTCGAAGGTCGTGGCCGTTGTCAGCCAGAGCAGCACCTGCTCGCCCTCGACCTCCATCTCGCCATCGCTAACTCTCCGTGCGCGCGCGTCACCACCGACCCGTACGACCGTGGCGAACCCAACCCCACCGTCGTCGCCGTAGCGAAGGCCGGGTAACGCCGGATCGAGATCTGGGACCATCAGACATGCGTCAGCATCGACCGTTGCCGGACCAAAACCAGTCATCGCCAGCGCAGGCCCGTCTATAAACGGTCGTGCAACTGGATGGGGCGACTCGAGTCGAACCTGGAAGGAGATCGGCGCGTCGGCCTGGATGCCGACTACCAGGGCGCGTCTCGTGCGGCTGACGAATGAACGACGCCGTACCACCACGCCATCGCTGCGGTACTCGCAACTCGCGATCCCGGCGGCGAGGTCGAGCTCAGCTCGATAATCCGTCCAGTCCGCGGCCCTGTCCGCTCGAAGGTACAAGTCGCCCAGAGGCTGAAAGGCATGGTTGTAGGGCCCTTCGAGATCGCCGACCAACGCATCGGCAGCGACGCGGTTATCGTCCAACAGATGCTCACGGATCCGGTCGAACGTCCGCGGCCCGTCGACCACGCCATGCTGTTGCGGTCTTCCCGACCAAAGGGTATCGACGTTGAGCGCATAGCGCTCGACCTGGACCCCGCCGAAGACTTTTGCGCCCATCCGTCCGTCGCCGATCGGCAAGGCTTGGATCCAATCGGGGGCAGGCTTGCGCCACTGCAACACCGTCATCGCAACGTCCCTCCGGCCGCCAAGGCAGCAGGAATTCCATTCGCAACAGCGGCTCCCTCTTGGTATGCCTGCAGATCCGATGGAAGCTCGATCGAAGCAGGTAGCGCGATTCCCGGCTCTGTCGGCGCTCGCAACATGCCGTCGGACCCGACAACGGGATCCCGATTCACAGGATCGGCGGTGACGAGTGACTCGTAATACGTCGTGTTCGAAAGTGCCATGCATAGATGACGGCTCGGCACCTCGGGGCTGTGGACCTCAACACGCAAGCGGTACGCATCGGCGAGGTGTCCGATCCGGAGCGCGCCGGTGATGCCGCCGCGCAGTCGTGCGCTTGCACGGAGCCCGAAGTTCGAGCAACCGGCGGCGACGAAATCTGCTGCGTTCATATGCGCGCCATCGGACGTCTCGGCAACCAGCAGCGGCACACCGACCGATTCGCCGAGCATCTTGTATGCAGTCACACTGAACTCACGTATCGGCTCCTCGTACCACAGATAGTTGGCATCTGTGAGCGCGCGGCCCACCCGGATCGCATCCGGAAGATCGAAGGCTGCCGAGCCGTCATACATGAGCGGATACGCCTGGCCCACATGTTCACGCAACGCATAGGCGAGTTGGATGTCACGGTCAGGGTCACCCCAGGCGTGTAGCTTGATCGCCGGGTAGCCAAGCGCCAGACACTGATCAGCCACATCGAGATACTGCTCAATGGTGTCGAAAGTCACGGTGGAGGCGTATGCCGGGAGTTCCGCGCGAAACCCACCCATCACCTTCCATGACGGCAGATCGGAAGCCCGTCCTGCGAGATCCCACAGAGCCACATCAAGCAGACCGAAGACGTAAAGCGGCAACTCCTCGGTTCGATCAAGGTGCCAGATCCGATCCCACCACCACTCACGCATCAGTGGGTCCTGCCCAATCATCTCGTTACGCAAATGGCGGTCCACTAGGTCGGCAAGCACGTGGGCCGCGTTGGGACGCGAGGCGAAGGCAACCCCCTCAACGCCAGCATCAGTGCGGACCCGTAGCACTCCCCCCTCGAACTCCAGCCGGGATGTTGGCAAACCTTCCCGCCACCTGTAGGGGACCCGCGGTGCGGGAATCCGCACTGGGACGACCTCAAGATCAGAGATCCGCACCTGCTGCGCTCCTTCGCGATTCACCTGACAGTTCCGGTTGTCATACCTCAGGAAAGATCGATAGTTACAGTCCAAACGCGAGCAAGAATCCTCAGAAGTTGTTGATCTCGAGGCGGAGCGCCCAGGTACTGAAATATGAGCTCGCATCGGCTGCGGCCAGCGCGTCCCCGCACTCCATTTCGATGAACACTTCGGAGTGCCGGCAGCATGCAGCTTCACCCGCAATCAGCGCGCGTCGCGACCTTCGTGGAAGTTGATTGATTTCAGTCACCTCTTCCTCGTCGAGGTCGATGGAGTCGCAGGCGCTGGACGTGAACGGCCTGCGGCGCTTGTCCTCAGTTGGCGCTCGCGCCGATGTTCAACAGGACCTTGCAGGACAAGCGGTCGGCGGCCGACCTGAAGGCCCTCTCCGCCTCCTGCAGTCGGAACTCGTGGGAGATCAGCGGTTCGGCGTTGATCTCGGTGGCGAGCAGGTCGATCGCCGCCGAGAATTCGAGGTGGAACCGCCACGATCCCAGTAGCTCGATCTCCTTGTTCACGATCGCGTTGCCAATCACCTCGGTTGTGCCGGGTGGCAAGATCCCCACTTGCACGATGCGCCCCGCTCGGCGGACAGTACGGATGCAGGTGTTGAGTCCCGGACCGGTGCCGGAAGCCTCGATCGCGAGATCGACTTGTTCCGGCCACTGGGTGTCCGCCTGGTCGGCCCGTAGTAGAACGTCGGCGCCCATCAGTTTTGCGTTCTGCAGAGCGGCATCGGTCAGATCGCTGACCAGGATCGTTCCCGCATCTGCCTGCCGCAGGGCCGCCACCGTCAAACAGCCGATCGGACCAGCGCCGGTGACGAGCACTGTGCGGCCGACAACATCGCCAGCTCGCCGAACGGCGTGAAACGCGACACTGAACGGTTCAGCAAGGGCAGCCCGCCGCAGCGACATGCCGTCCGGCAGCGGAAAGATCCGGTTGGCGGTCACCACCAGCCGCTCGGTGAACCCGCCCTGTACGTGTGGAAAGTGCGCCGCCGAACCGAGGTAGCGACTGGACGAGCACAGTTGAGGATTCCCGCCGAGACAGTCCACGCAGCTGCCGCAGACCTGGGCCGGATGGACTGCGACCGGGCTACCCGGCTCAAGTCCGACCACTCCCGCCCCGAATGCGGCGACCGTGCCGACTATCTCATGTCCGGGGATCAGAGGTTCGCGGATCACGAACTCGCCTGCAGCGCCGTCGTGGAAGTAGTGCAGGTCTGAGCCGCAGATCCCGCCGTACGCAACATCGACAGCCACTTGGCCCTTGCCGGGTTCAGGGGTGGGGTACTCGACGACTCGCACCCGTTCGGCCCTCTCGATCACGCAGGCCAGCACCGTCATCCCCCTCAAGTCAGGGCGACCCCAACTTCAGGCCGTCTCAGAGTCGCACCGACTGACCCAGGACCTATTGGTCCCGCAGAAGGCTAAACATCCAATGTTTAGCCTGAAACATTGGGTGACCATACGGTGGGCGTCACCACCCTGTCAACGGATCAAGCGTCAACAGGTCGGTGGGAGACCGGATTGGGCCACCCGCAGCAGCCAGGCTTCAGATGACCGAATGTGATCCTCAGCGGCTTGTTCAGCCTCCACACTGTTGCGGGCTACGAGTGCCGCGTAGATCCGCTCGTGCTCGGCCATAGTGCGCTCAGAGGCGTCAGCCTCCAATATGTCGCGCCAGACCCGTGCTCGGAACGCGGGATTGGAGACACCTCGGAGGACCGAGGCAAGCGCCTCATTACCCGAAACCCGATTGACCAGGTCGTGGAAGTCAGCGTCCAATCGAACGAACTCGGCATGGTCAGCGGCCGCCCGCATCTGACGGAGGCAATCGCCGATGGCGTGCAGCTGCGATGTCGTCGCCCGCATGGCCGCGATCGCGACCGCTCGCGGTTCCAGCAGTCGTCGCACCTCGACGAGTTCGAGCACTGCGTCGCCACGCATCAGCTCTGCGGCGAATCCGATGCCTTCAAGCAACAACTCGGGGCGCAGGCTCGTGACGTACGTGCCGTCGCCCCGTCGAACGTCGAGCACCCGGGCAGCCACCAGCGCACGCACCGCCTCCCGGGTGCTATTGCGAGCGAGCCCCAACCATTGCGCAAGCACCCCCTCGGCCGGTAGCCGGGCTCCTGGGTCAAGCTCGCCGGACATGATCAACTCGCGAATCTTTGCAATCGCCGTTTCGGTCGCTGACGCGTTCATTCCTTCCTCTCTCGCGGGGGGGCTGCGCTGGTGAGGTGTCGCTTGACTGTAGCGCCCGGCATCAGGTGCTCTTGTCCACTAGGGCTTCCGGATCACGGGTTGGGGTGACACCTGGCTCGGCCAGCCTGCGTGCGGGTGTGGGCCACGGGAGGCAGTCTCTGGATTGCTGAGATCTAGAGAGGGAGCCGTCCCGTGGCCCACGAGAACATTGTCTACGACCGTCGTGTCCGGATCATCGAGTATGCCGCCAGGATCGGTAATGTCGCCGAGGCGTGCCGGGTGTTCGGTGTCTCCCGCAAGACCTACTACGAGTGGCTGAACAAGGCCGGCCGGTACGGCTTGTCGGCTCTGCTGCTCCGGCCGCGGCGCAAGCCGCATCAGCCCAATGCGATGAGCAGCGAGGAGGTCGCGGTCATCTTGTCCGAGGCGATCGCCCGGCCCACCCTGGGCCCGAGGTCGCTGCTGCGGCACCTGCGGGTCCGCGGGGTGGATCGGTCCGCCTCGGGGGTGGCCAAGGTGCTGGCTCGGCACCGGCTTGGACTCGCCAAACAGCGTGTCGCTGCGTTGGCGAGCCTGACCGCGGCCGAGACCGGGCTGATCACCGCCCAGGCTTCAGGGCCCGTTCGGGTTCTGCCTGTACGCCGCCGCGCCGGGCCAGGTGGTGGCCTTGGACACGTTCTACGTCGGGCGGCTCAAAGGGATCGGGGCGGTCTGGCAGCTCACCGCGGTCGACGTGGCCACCCGGACCGCGGTCGTGGAGTTGATCGTCGGGGACAAGACTGCCGCCGTGGCCGCGCGGTTCCTGGACCACCTGGTCAAGGCGCTGCGCAAGCACGGCATCACCATGGCCGGGGTGCTCACCGACAACGGGCCGGAATTCACCGGGAAGGACTTCACCGGCCACGCAGCCCAGCTCGGGCTGTTCCACCATCGGATCCCGCCCCGCTCGCCCAACCACAACGCGGTCTGCGAACGGTTCCACGGCACCGTGCTCCGCGAGTTCTACCGACCCCACTTCCACCGCGGCCGAGTCGACGACATCGCCCTGCTGGACCGATCCCTGCAGGCATGGCTCATCGACTACAACCATCACCGCCCGATCCACTCCGACTACATGGCCGGCCGCACACCACTACAGGTCAAGAAACACCTACGGAGCCGGATCCGACAGACTCCAGCCTGACAACCAAGCAAGCATCTCAGAGACGCCGACCTGTCACCCCAACCCGTGATCCGGAAGCACTAGGGCAAGCGGTCCGCCGGCCCTCGCTATACGTTGAGTCCATGACCGCAGCTGGAACCCCGTCCGAAGATCACGATGATAGGCGCCGGCGGATACGTGTTCCCGTTCCGGCTGATGGTCTGCCTGAGGTGCTTCCGGCGACCGGCTTAGATGTGGTGCACTAGGAGGTCACAGTTGCCTTAGGAACGCTGAGAACGAGGAGTGACCAGGCTCGATGGCGCAATGGACAGGTCAACCGGCCTACAAGCAGGTTGCCGACGACCTTCGGGCCCAGATCCGCAGCGGTAAGCTGGCCGTCGGCGCGCAGCTGCCATCGATCGCCGACCTGATGCACACCTACGACGTGTCGATCACCGTCATACGCATGGCACTGAGCGAACTCCGCGCCGAAGGCCTCATCGACAGCCACCAGGGCAAAGGCAGCTTCGTCCGCGCCAAGCCATCCGGAAAGAAGCCCGCCCCCGCCCCGTCGCCGGAGTTCGAGGCCATCATGCGCAGTCTCGAGCAGGTCCATGACGAGATCCGTCGCATCGACAAACGTCTCGACCAGCTGGAGAAAGGTGCTGCAGGCAAGGGCACCCGGCCAACGAAGCGAGCTCGTCGACCCTCCGCTTGACCCGATCCACATCCTCCAGCACCACCGCCAACTCCTCGGCAAGCCTGCTGCGTTCCTCCTCCGACAACGCCATGCCCCGACCTCCGGTCGCCGTGCCCGAGCACCGATCGCCGCGAGCGAGATCCGGTCGGCTACGAGCATCCTCTGCGTACACCAGTAGCCTCCGGCAGACGCACGCGAAGATCCAATAACCGCTGGTAATGCCCTACCAGCAAGGACGCTCCGGCACGCCCACGTGCTGTGGCAGGCCGACGTCGCTCCACTTCGACAAGGCCATCAGGAAGTCGAAGCGGGGGACTTGGCGAAACGATCGGTCGCCGCAGTGACCGCCTCCGCCATCCCTGTGCCGTGCGTGCCGTGCTCGACGATCACCAGCTCTGAAACCTGCCAGGCGTGGTGCAGCACCCACGGTTTGCCGGTGAGTGCGCCGAGGCCGAGTTGCCCAGCCCGTGCACGATGACGCCGGGGATGTCTTTCAGCACGTGCCCTTGGCGGGCCAGCTGGTCGTCTGCCAACCAACAGCGGTTGCCGAAGTAGTGCGTGACGAGGCGGGCGAAGGCGAGCTTGAACCGGGGTTCCCAAGGCTCGTGCTCAACGTCGCGGCCGGGCGGGACGGTGGCGATGGTGTCCTCCCAGGCGCACCAGTCGTCGGCCGCTTTGCGGTGCACGGCGGGGTCGGGGTCCATGAGCAGGCGGTGGTAGGCAGCCGAGATATCGTCGCCCGGATCGGGTACCCCGGCGACGAAGCGCTCGTACGCCTCGGGGGCGAGGCCGCCGAAGCCGCGGATCAGCCACTCGATCTCGCAGAGTCTGCCGGTGGCGACGGCGGTCACGATCTCGGAGACGCGCTCCGAGTGTCGTAGCGCGTATGTCAGCGAGAGCGCCGAGCCCCAGGAGACGCCGAACAACCGACCGCTCCAGTCCCCACGACCGGTGGTGACCGGGGGACGACGTACGAAGCAGCACCGACCGTCTCGCGCTCCCGTAAGCGGATCCGCTTCCGTACGCCCGGCCAGGGTTCCGGCTCGCGGACGGCGACATGGGTGGAGTCTCCTCCAGCTACATGGCCGGAGTCGGTGCTCTTGAGCATCAACGCGTTCGGTGGTGACGTCAGCCCTACTCGATGTGATTGTCGCCGCGAGGCTTAGCTCAGGCGGCTCTCGCCTAGCCGTAGGTGTAAGTCGATGACGTCGGGTTCGCCGGCGCGGATGGTCCAGTGCAGCA
Source organism: Actinopolymorpha sp. B9G3 (assembly GCF_040120725.1). Lineage (NCBI taxonomy): Bacteria > Bacillati > Actinomycetota > Actinomycetes > Propionibacteriales > Actinopolymorphaceae > Actinopolymorpha > Actinopolymorpha sp. B9G3. The sequence goes on from NZ_JBEEAB010000018.1 coordinate 131,043, forward strand.
TGGTCAGGGTCCAGTGTGCCCAGTACATCCGGAGCAGGTCCGGTTCGAGCGTTGCGTCGAGGTAGTTGTCGAGGTGGTCGATCGCTTCTTGTTGAACGCCGTTGTGTCCGCCGGTGGGATCGAGTCGTGCCCAGGCGAGGTCGAAGCGCAGCTTGATGAGGCCGAAGTGTCGGTCGCCCCTTGCGACGCCGAAGTTCCAGTCGACAACGCCGGTGATCTTTCCGGAGTCGTCGATGAGCACGTTGGGGATGGTGTAGTCGGTGTGGACAAGGTCGTCACCGGTCATCTCGTGCACGGGAGCGGCGCCAACCTCGCGGATGATCTTGAGTAGCCGCCGGCTGCGGTCGTTGTAGCCCGCCAGGGTCTCGTGCCTGGGAAACTCTGGGCCGCTGTGCCGCAGATGCAATGGTGGCACGGGTACGTCGGGGCGGCTGGTGAGCTGGCCGGCGAACCGCTCGTTCATCGCTAGAACCGCATTGATCATGTCGGCGTCGGTGCGGTGTGGTGGCGTGCCAGGCAGGCGTTCTTGGACGACGCCGACGACCCCGTTGTCAAGCTGGACGACCAGCTCGTGGCGAGGTACGGGCAGTCCTTGGCCGCGAAGCATCGACAACACCTCGGCTGTACGACGCATCGTGTGCAGGCCGGCGTCATATGCGCGGGTGACGACCCCATCGTGTCCATCCGGCCAGCGGACGAAGACCGCGCCGCCGGTCTCACCCTGATCGGCCATTCCCGTAACGACCACACCCAGACCTGTGCGCTTGTTGATCTCCGCGACCAGGGTGTGGTGCTCTGTCGTGGCCGGTTTGGCTGTTGCGTTCTCACTCATTGCCGACCGTCCTCAGCAGGATAGGGAGCGCACTAGGCACAGGTGACGGTGAAGCTAACGCATCACCCTGGCACCTCTTGTCAGGGAGATGGGTTCCCAGCCAAGGAAACACAACGAGGGCACTCATCTCGACTACGACTGCCGGCGGAGGGATTGGTCGCCGTCGACGGGCCCGTCCGTTGAGGGATCGGCTGCCGACGCATGGCATGGTTCCCTTATCGGGCATGGCATGGAGGACTTCGAGCGGGTTGATCGCAGCGTCAGCGCTGCGACTCAGACGGCACCTGTTGCTCGCGCCTTATGGCGTCCGCGATCGCTTGCCGGTCCTGTGGAGATCGGTCGAATGATGCGCGCCAGCTAATCGGTCCACCTACGTACGGGTCGCCGGCGAACCGCGGGTGTAGGTGCATGGGGAGGTGGGGCATCGTGTTGCCGTGGATCTCGTAGTTGATCTTGGCCGGTGTGAAGAGGGTGTTCAGTGCTCGGGCTACGAGCATGGCTTCGTCCCAGAACTCGCGACGCTCCAGCCCGGGCAGTTCGAACGGCTCTACCACGTGGCGCCGGGCAACTATGCACACATAGCCCGGCAACGGAGCGCTCGGCCCAGCGCACGCGACCGATGCGGCGAACTCGACCAACACGTTCGTCGGGCCGCCATCGCGACAGATGGGGCATGCAGCCGTCGACTTTCGATCTTGCCAGTCCTGCGGTCTCGACCAAACCGAGCCACTGCCACTGGAGGGTTCTTGACTTCGACCGCCGTCCCGGGCTTCGCCTACAGCCATGACCAAGGAGTGTGCCATGTGACGAGTGGCGACTGTTGACGATCACCTGCGTGATCATGACCGCCGACATTGCGTCCTCCTTGACTGCCCGCAGCCATCGGATCGCCGTGCTGCGGACCACCCATGGCCCGCGGGAGCTCCCTCGCCGGACACCCGTATGCGTCGTCCTCGGCGTTGTAGTCCGGAGTTAGAGTGGCGATACTCGCGCGGCCGATGTCGTCCTGCGATCGCTTCGATCGAAAGGACGACAACGTGGTTGGCGACAGCGATGAGGGCCCGGTCGCGTCGGCGCTCGACGAACGCCGCCGCCGGGCGTTGGATCGTTCGAGGTTGTTCGATCGGGAAGCAGAACGCTACGACCGGTTCGCTTTCGGCAGGAATCCTTCTTGCTACCGAATCGGCATCGTCTGGGCGAGCGCCACCTGCCACCCCGCCGGTGTCTTAACGACGGCGTACGTGAGGGCTCCACTTGCGGGGACGTCAGCCTCGGCGCCTGGCCGATTGTCGTGGACCGTCTTGACGCAGCTGACGAGAGCAACGTCAGGGGTCAGACCGCGAATATCGACAACCTCGACGCTCGTCTGAACGTCCTTGAGCGCAGACCCCAGCGCGGCGCTCATCGCCGCGCTGAACGCATCCCGCCCGAACAACCGCCGGCCGGCGATGTTCACGATCACCGCCTCGGAGGTGTGCAGCCCGGGAAGCACGCTGGTATCACTCTGCGCCTCGTCCGCCCGCTCCACCAGTTCACGAATCGCTTGCTCGTCCGCTGCCGTTGGCCCGGCAACCGTGTCAGTTGCAGTCATACTCCAACTCTCCGACCTCAACCATCCTTGAGGTCAAGTCCTGGGGCGCGTGACATCGAGCGGAGTCAGCCCGCTGAGGGTTCCCCTTTCGGGCGCGGCCAACGTAGGAGCGGACCGGCGTGGTGAGTTAGAAGCGAAGCCATCCTGTTCGGTTGTACCAGTGTCCGCCGGCGAGGAGGTGGGTTACGATCGCGCGTTGGAGCGTCGTCTCCTGCGGTAGCTCATTCAGTAGATCAGTGGGCGGGTGCTTTCCTTCGTAGCGGCGGTGGAAGAGATGTTCCAGCGGTGCCCAATCGGCGGGCTCGCGGTCGGTGAAGCGATCGAATCGGCGTTGGAACTGGATGATGTTTGAGTCTTCGGCCAGGTACTCGGCCAGCTGGTCATCCATCAGCCACGAGTGGCAGCCGAAGGTCGCAGGTTGTTCGGGAAGGTGGTGAGGGAAGAAGGCCCGCGCCTGGGCGAACGAGTCATCGCACGCCTCTGGATGCAGCGGTCCGGCACCAGATGGGATGTGCGTTCCGATCCCTGTCTGTCCGGGCCTCAGTACGGGATGGTTAGACGGGTCGGGCGCGGGGAGGCCTCGCTCGAAGGTCAGGCGGCCGAGCTTGTAGTAGGTGCCGCGAAGGACCCGCGGAAGGTTCCATGACGCGTCTAGGCCGCTGGTGCCGGTGAGTAGTCGAGAACTGATCAACTCTTGACCGAGGTCAGTCAGGGTGGCCCAGGAAATGTCATCGGGAACGCCGCGGGCGGTGTGGAAGCGCCGCACGTGCGGAAGGACAGCCAGACATAGCCAGGCGTAGAGGTGTCGGCCAACCGGGCCGGTGGCGGCAGGGAGGGCGGGCCAACCGCCGGCCGGTGGCTGGCCCATAGTGGCCAGCAGCACGTGGTAGCCGCGGTCGAGGAGCCACCACAATTCTGGATGTCTGGTCGGGTCTGGTCGGGATGCGAGAGTCGTGGCTTGGTCGACGGGCTCAACGGCTAGCTGTGCCAGCTGGTCAGCCGCCTCGGCGTCGTCCGGCAGCACCGGACCCTCTGATTCTGCCGGCCGCTCGACCTCGCGCAGCCATGCAATCGTCCGGTCGGGCAGGTGGAGGCGGCGCTGTATCTCCGCTGCATTCAGGTGGGCGCGATGTCGCCACGGCGATCGAGTGGTCTCATCAGATCTTGCCTTCCCATGGAGGAGCCCCCACGAGTAGAGCTCGGCTGTAAGGGAAGGGGCACCGGCCAAGCTCGTGCCTGGAGGCTTCCCTCTCTCGCGAGGTTGCTGGTGACCCTCGGACGCGCCACTGCGTGGCGCCGCAGCATTGGGCGTCATCTCGTGCGAACAGATGGATGGACACGACCGGTCGTGCGCCTCCATCTCCGCACGCCACCGTCGAGAAGACAAGTCTTGTTTTGCCGACGACCGCCATGATGAAGTAGTGCTACCGACCGCCTTGAGGAGTACACGCGCGCCCGCCCGCTGCTCGCATTTGAGGCTGGCCCGGCGGGCACACGCGGGTAGGTGGCGATCGCGCCGTTCGGCGGCCAGCCAGTCCAACGCCAGCACTGCGACTGAGGGCCAATGGTCGGGGTGTCCGTTGGAGGGATCCCCAACCGGACACCGAACGGTACACCGGGGAAGTTGGTGTCTGTACGAGGTCAGGTTCTGTCGTTTTGGCCACGTGGCGGATGGGTCTCCTATTCGGCTGGGCTCTCCTGCCACGCGTGTTCGAGGTCGATGACTCGTTGGGTTATCTGTTGGCGTTCGTCTGGGGTATGGAGGTGGCCGTATTCGGGCCAGCCATACAGCGACAACGCCAGCTCGTTGGCGATGAGGCTGCGGCGCATGAGTAGTGCATCGACGGGTCGATGGCTGAGGTACTCGGCCAGCATCGCGTCGCGTGGCAGGGTGGCACCATCGGCATTGGCGCGGCTCCAGAGGAAAGAGAGATCCCCGGCCGGATTTCCGATGTGGACACCCTGCCAGTCGATCCAGATAATGTCGCCGTCGTCTTGGAGCAAGTTGTCGGCGTGGCAGTCGCCGTGGACGAGGCATTCCGGAAGGGCATTGATGGCTCGTGCGAGAGCTTCAGTGTCGGCCAATCCGCGCCGGGCGGCGGCTGCGGCGGGCGTGCTGTCCCAGTAGTCGACCACCGCACGGGTCGGCGGTTTGGCAAGGAGCCTCTGCAGCCAGGAGTCGCCGGTTCGCCATCGAGGACGGTCTGGAACGACGGTCGAATGCAGCGCTGCCAGTTGGCCGGCGGCAAGGAGCCAGTCCGAATCTCGCCACTTGGCTGCGTGCCGGCGAGTGCCACGCGCGGTCAGTAGTAGTGCAGTGAGCTCATCGGTATCGATGCTGTCCAGCAGGGTCGGCGTCGGGACGGGCACCGTGCCGGCGAGGGTTCGATAGAAAGTGAGTTCGCGGCGAGCCAGATGTTGTTCCTCGTCTGCGGCGGTGACTTTCAGGACCGCGTCTTGGCCGTCGACGTGGACACCGTAGACGCCGGATTGGGACATGGAACCGGCCAGTTGGGCGGTGGGGAGGTGTGGGTCGTGCCCGAGTGCGCGTAGCGCCTGGGCTGCTTTGGTGTCGGTCATCGAGGGTTACTCCTGCCGGTCGGGGCGTGATTGGAGGTAGTCGTGGAGCGCTGAGAGGTAGCGAGGTGTGTGCGGGTACGACAACAACCCCGGCGTGTCCGCTCAGGTGCCTTCTCGGAGGACTTCGTACCTGAGCCAGATCACCCCGTTGCTTTCGACCTGCGCGGAGATCAGCCGTAGCCGGGTGGGTGTCTGGCCGTCGGCGAGTTCTGGTCCGTCGAAGATTGTCGGTGTGCCGAGCCCACCGACAGCGGCGGGACAGAGGGTAAGACTGATCTCGTCGACAAGTCCGGCTCTCAGCAGGGCGCCATTGAGTCCGCCACCGGCTGTGGACTCGACAGATGTGACACCGAGTCGATCGTGCATCCGGCGGAGAGCAACGGCGAGATCGACCCGTTCCTCGCCGGCGACGAGGTAGCAGATACGCTGCTTGCGCAGGTAGGCAAGGTAGGGCCCGGGAGTCGCACGGGCCACAAGCACCAGGGCGTCGAACCCGCCACCACTCTTTCTATCCCAATGCACCCGGCCACGACTGTCGACGGCCGTGAACCATTTCACGTCCGGCTTCTCGACGACCTCCTCGGGGAGAAAGTCGGTGTAGAGCACGTCGGTTGGTTCGTCGTACTCGGTGGGGAGCCCGGTCAGCGGCCCAGCCGAGTCCGCGACCAACGAACCGCTTCCCTCAAGAACCGCCTGGTACTGATACAGGTCCACAGAGGAACGGGACCCGGCGGTCCCGGGTGGGCTTGGTGGCCACATCGATCCCCAGATCCGGCCTACGTCCTTGTCCATGAGACGGCTGTCGCGCCTGAGAGTGATGCGGCCATCCACCGACGCTCCCACCGCGACCACGACCCGCGGACGACCCATGCCGGCAGTGTCAGACTCCTGCTCCACCCCGATCCGCTCCTCCCAGCAGCCCATGACGTCGACACGGTATTGGGTTGATGCAAGATCCAAGGTTCTGTACAGCAGTGGCTCGTATCGGAGCCCATTGTCCGGTTGGAAACCTTGCAACGTTAGATGAAGGAACGTGTTGAACCCGTCCTGGTGATGCGACCGTCGACTTGAGTCTGTCGCCCGCCATCCAGAGTGGGCCTGGCGCGGTAGGTCGGTGGAACAACGGCCGCTACCGCGCCCCCGCCCATACTGCTCACCGTCACCCGCAGACTGGCTCCCCGCGGCTGCGCAGTGGAGTCCGCTCAACCAGTGGGTCTTCACCACCCTGCTTGCCGTGTCCGTAAGCCGATCTCCATCCGTACGCGGGAGGCTCCTCAAGCGGGCACACGAGGGTGCAATGTGGATCAGGGTGCTCAGGCTGTCGGCCAAGCGGCCTTGCGTCAGTCACCTCTCGCATGGTTGATCGGGCCCGACATGCGGTGTGCCACCTGACGCTTGATACTGGTCGGTAGCGTTCCGTGGGGTCATCGAGGAGACGAGAATGAACCAGGCCGCACGGCTCGGACGAGTCAGGATAGGAGCGCGATGAGGTTCGAGGTTGTCGACGTCGCAGGGATGCGCCTTGCCGGGCTCGGGCATCGCGGCCCCTACGAGCGGATCAGGGAAACGTACGCCACGCTGTTTCCTCGACTCGCTGCGCTCGGCCTGGACCAGCGGCCTGGGTTCCCGCTCGTGGCCGTCTACTACGACGATCCCGCCGTGACGCCTGAAGTCGACCTGCGGTCATTCGCTGCAGTGACGGTCGCCGACGGCGATGCGATCGGCGACTTGGAGGAGCTGCGATTGCCCGGCGGATTGTTCCTCCGCGGAGAGGTCGTCGGATCGCACGATCTTATCGGCGAGGCTTGGGGGACGCTGAACGAGCACCTGGCGGCGAGCGAGTACGCCAAGCGTGAGGCGGAAAGCTTCGAGATCTACGTCAGCAACGCCCCAGGCGTTCCAGACGACCGGCTTCGCACCGACCTCTACGTCCCCATCGCATGACCCGGCACCGGCACCGACGGTGCCTTCAGTCTTCTAGGCCGGGTTGTCAATCATCAGGTCGATACCTGACACACGACAGCGACCATGCGGGCGTCCGCAAGGGATCCTCGAGCGGACGCGACCAATGTTCTTGGTGTAGCCCGGGCACGCTCAGCGAACGTGTGATCATGGCGTTGTGACGAGTTGGCAGCCATTGGTGCGCGATTTGGTGCATCGCACAGAGCGGGAGGTGCTGGCTGTACTCGATGGTCTGGACGCATCCTGGCTCGACATCGCCGCTGAGCCGGGCACAAACTCGATCGGCTGGCTCGTCTGGCACCTGACCCGCAGCTACGACCGCAACGTCAGCGAGCTGCAGAACCAGCAGCAGTTGTGGCAGTCGGAAGGTTGGCATGCTCGCTTCGGTCGTGCTCCAGATGCCAACGACACCGGCTACCGGCACTCCGCTTTGCAAGCTGCAGCATTCCGCAGCCCGGGGCCGAATGTTCTTGCCGGCTATCACGTCGCCGTGGTCGAGATGATCGACGCATACCTTGACCGAGCTCCCGACGACGACCCTGATCGGTTGGTGACCAGCCCAACCCTCACCAATACCGCGAGTGTCCACCTTCGCCTGATCGGCGTCCTGGTCGAGGCACTTCAGCACGTGGGACAAGCCGCACTGCTACGCGGCATGCTGGAACGACAACGTCTGGATCTTGGATAAGCCTCGTACGTCAGGACCCCGGATCCGCCGTGGAAGCGCCGAGGCTGGTGGGCCGCGTCCGGTGAAGGATCCCTCACCGGACGGCCCGTCGACGGCCGCCAGTCGCGACACTGCCGGAGCCCTTGCTGTCGAAGCGGCCGACTCGCCCGTACCAGCCCGAGGGCCACGCACCGGATGAACTTCGGGTCGCCCTCGGCCACGCGGGTCATCCGTTCTGCCGTTCGTCCTCCTTTCCGGCCAGGTGGCGAACGGCCAAGCAGAGCGACCATCTGGCCGAGCGGTCAGTCGCGGTCGTCTACAACCCGACACAATGACTCTGATGGACAAGTCGCGCGCCGTGGTCGACTACGACCCTGCCTGGCCGGGTTGGTTCGACGAGATCCGGGAGTACATCGAGCCTGCCCTCACCGGCCATACGATCGGCATCGAGCACGTGGGGAGCACGTCGGTGCCGGGACTCGCGGCCAAGCCGGTCATCGACCTGGACGTGGTGGTGGCGTCGCGGGATGACGTTGCGGCAGCAATCTGTGCGCTTCAACCGCTGGGATACGTCCACCTCGGCGACCTCGGCCGCCGTGACCGGGAGGCCTTCCGGTCGCCAGGCCACCTGCCGCGCCACAACCTCTACGTCGTGGTCAAGGACAGTCGGCCCTATCTCGACCACGTGCACTTTCGCGACCACCTGCGTCGGCATCCCGAGGACGCGGCACGCTATGCAGCCCGGAAGCGGGAGGTTGCGCATCTCTACACCGTGGATCCTGACGCCTATGTCGAAGCGAAATCTGGCGTCGTGGCGGAGATCCTCGCGCGTGCCCGCCGGTGACGCCCCTCGAGCGGCGCGCTGTGCTCCCGGGGCGGCAGGTCGAGTGCTGCTGCCAAACTCCCGCCGCACGTCGTCAGCGTCGTCGACGACCAGACGCGCCGACGACGGCGAACACGCGGGTGTTCGCCGGCGGCCCATGATGCGAGTGGGCGACGTCCGGGGCAGCATTCTGCCCGCCTCACCGCATCCCGAGAGCCATCAGCCCAGCTTCTGGATGATGTCCAGCAGCACCGACAGCGCGACGAGGACGATCAGGACCGCCAGCGCCTGCCACACGTAGTTCGGGGGCTGCATCATCGCTTCTTCGACTTCCGCGGACGGTTCGCCTTCAGACGCTTGTCCTTCGGCGTCCCCTTCGACGGCTTGCCCTTCGCCATCAGCGTCTCCTCTCCACACCCCGGATCGTGCCCTTCCTAGCCGAAGCGTAGAAGACCCGCGCGCCCTTACGCCTCCCGCACGTCTTCTGCATCTCGCCTTGATGCGTCGGCCGGCCGTCGAACGCGCAGCAACAGCCGCCCGTGTCCATCGGCTGCCCGCGGTACACGCACGGCCCGGACCACCGGAACGCGGCGGCTGGTGCGGCAATCACGGCGTGCTTCACGCAAAGCAGGGATATGTCAGCCAACGCACTCGCCCTGACCGCGACATTGGTTGGTTGCCTGACCGTCGGAGGCTGGACCTGACTCGGACTGTCCGCAAGGGGAAGGTCAACCGTCGACACCTTGGGGAGCACGACGGCGACCATGCGGGTGTCCGCAAGGGATCCCTCAACGGACGTGGGAGGTTCGATTCCGGTCACCAGCAAACTCGGCCGACTGCCGCCCGCCGATCGACATGAGGACTCGACCGATCCGTGACTGCCTGCAGTCCAGTGCCTACGTCGACGAGGCGCCCGCGCGGCAAGCCAGGTGACGAATCGAGTCTGGTCTTGCCACAGTGTCCGGATGAACTCGGAGTTCGACACCCGCGACCGGACGAAGCCCCGACTGGCCATGCTCACCGGTACCTGCGCGGGCATCGGCAAGTCGACCCTCGCCGAAGGGCTCGCACACAGACTCGAGGAAGCAGGTGCGACCGTCGACCTGTTCGGCGAGCACCAGATCTTCACCCGAGCCGACTTCGCCGACGTCGCGCAGGCCTTCCGCAGCAGGGAGTTTCCGACACCCGAGCGATTCCTGCCCACGTATGCGCGGATCTTCGACGGCTTCCGGACCGCGAACGCCTGGGGCGTGTTCGACTGGCACTGCGCAGGCATGGCCGCCGATCTTCCGTGGGCGATGCGAGACCACGGTCGGCTCACACGGCTCTGCCTGGACGTACGCGAGCTCGCCGGCGACATGGATCCCGTCCTCCTGGACTTGGTCGGTGACGTACGGACGGCTACCGAACGCGCGCTTGCCCAACGCGGTGACGTCTGGGCGAAGCGTTACGCACGCCTCGCGAGTGCGGCCGGTCACACGTCCGGACGCATCGCCGAGCGGATCGCGGCGTGGTCGCGAGACCAGGGTGGCGCGCTGCGGGAACAGGAGCTCGCGGCCATGCGGTCGGCAGGCTGGCCGATCATCGAGTTGGACGCGACGGCATCGGTCGCCGAGGTCCTGGAGCAGGCGTTGGATGCTCTGGGGTTCGGCCGGCCCGCAGTGCTCCCGTCCTCACGCGGAAGGGGTTAGTGCGCTGGGCGTCCTCCATGCCCGCCGCCAAGCTCGAGCTTGTCGCGCCGCCCGGACGAGGGGGTGAGCTCGTGCTTCACTAACCCAGAGGGGTGAGCTCGTGCTTCACTACCCAGAGGGGTCGCGCAGTTCCGCCTGCCGTCCTGAGTCAGGAGGACATGTGCAACGTGGCGAAGTCTGGTGGGTGGAGTTCGACGAGCGGCGGCTGGTCGTACTGCTGGCGGCAGACGACGCGTCCAGGATCCGGGCGATGCAGGTCGTCACTCCTGCGGGCGTCGACATCAGCGGTCTGGGCGTCGAAGTGCAAGTAGGTGCCATGGAAGGACTGCCCTTTGAAGGCGTGCTGCGGTTCGCGTTCCCGCGCCCGGGCTTTACCCCCTGCACGTGGCTGACCACCGTGTCCCAGGACGACCTGATCGAGCGGGCGGGCGTCCTGTCCTCCGCGAAGCTCAGCGAGATAAGGGACGCCCTCCGTCTCGGTGAACTCGGGTAGGCGGAGAGGCGCCACTCACCATCGAGATCACGATCTACGGCTGGAGTACTAGGGCGTGTCCCGTAGATCTTGGTGGTCGAAGTTCGATAGATCATTGGTGTGTTTGATCGTCATGACTTGACTGATGAGGAGTGGCAGCGGCTGGAGCCGTTGCTGCCGGAGCAGCCGCGGCAG
>NZ_JBEEAB010000019.1:0-129556 GCF_040120725.1 Actinopolymorpha sp. B9G3
GGATCACGAAGGCGGCACTGGTGGAAACAGTGGTTCACGTTCCCATCACCCTCGCGGCGGCGGACACGCGGGCACCAGAGCCGACCTTGGAGATCGTCGCCCAACACCGGCCGGAACTGCTTCCGCACCTGCGCGAACCCCTGCCCGGGCGCGCCGGCCTGCTCTCCATCGCGAGGGCGCGGACGTTTCTCGGCTACCAACCGCGGTTCTCTCTGGACGCGGCCTGCCGCGACACCACCTGACCGCCGGGCGGCACGCTGTGCGGTAGGGACACGAGTGGTCGCCGAACGGATCCCGCCTTGTGGGATTGGCGGTCCAGTGTCGGGTTGCTACTGTTCACCGGATGCAGCCCTTGCCACGTAGTGGAAGCAGGGCCGGCGCGAACGTCTGTACGCAGCCGGCGTCGGCTCGCCTTCACGTGTGCGCAAGAGGATCCTTCGATGCACCGGAGAGCTTCGTTTTCCGGTGAGGTGGCCGAACTTCCTCGGCCAGATTTCCGCCCGCGCGGTGGAGATCCGTGACCGCCTGCGCGGCCAGGCTTCGCTGTTCGTCGTCCTTGCCATGGTGGCCACACCGGTGGTGGCGGGGTTCGTGACGAATCTGCGCGGGGCGTCACCGCCACATGACGGACTCCCGGGACATGCCGGCCACCACCAGCGAGGCGAGGATCGCCTGGATGCGTCACCGGTACGCATGTGGGCGGTGTACGCCGGCCAGCGCGCCGGTATTCCCGTCCGGGCGTTGGAGGCCTACGCCACCGCGGAGGCAAGGGTCGGGGCCGACGATCCGGGATGCCGGTTGCACTGGTCCACCCTGGCAGGCATCGGGTCGGTCGAATCGCACCACGGTCACATCGGGGGTCGGCTCCTTCGCGCGGACGGGCGACCGTCGATTCCCATCTTCGGCATCGCGTTGAACGGCGGGCCCGACATCCGTGCGATCCGGGACACGGACGGTGGGCGGCTCGACGGCGACCCGGTGTGGGATCGAGCCGTCGGGCCGATGCAGTTCATCCCGGACACGTGGGCGATCGCTGGCACTGACGGCGACGGCAATGGCCGCAAGGATCCACATGATCTGGACGACGCGGCCATGGCGGCAGCGCGCTATCTCTGCGCGGCGGGAGGCGATCTGAGTACCGAATCCGGCTGGCGCCGGGCGATCCTGTCGTACAACCACTCCAGCGCGTACCTGCGGGACGTCCGCGCCCGGGCGAGCCAGTACGCGAGCGCATCCGCATTCGGCCCGACGTCCGATTCTGGTGGGAGGGGACGGACCTGATCGGCTGCCTCCCGTGCGACCTCAGGACGGGAACTGGCTCGGGTCGAGTTCGGTCGTTGATGCATCACCACCGACGACAGTGTGCAGGGTGATCGTGAATGTTGACTGGTATCCGCTCGGGTAACTGAAGGGCTCGTCGAACTTTTCGAAGCCGCAGTTGCGGGTGAAGCCCTTGGCCCGGGAGTCGAAGTCCTCACCGGTGGCGAAGTAACCGGAGTAGGTGCCATAGCGGATGCCGTGGACGGTGAACGTGCCACCTTTGCGTACGTACACCGAGAAGGTCTGCGACTTGCCCGTCGCGAACGCGACGAAGGCATCCGTGTCGCCGCCGTTGTCGATGACCAGCGTGCCGTTGCCGGTACGCGACCCGGACCGCACGAACTGTCCATGGCGCAGCCGGCGGCTCGACACGTTCGGAACGGCCACCGGGTGGATGCCGGTGTCGTAGCCCCTGGTCTCGAGGCTCCTGACTGCCTGGTTCAACGAAGCGACGTCGAGGTTGGCGACGACGCTCGACGGAGGAACCGCTGCCCTGCAGGAGTTGTCCCGAGCGGGTGACGCCACCGCGCTCTCGGCCGAGACCTGGAAGGACTGGAGGCCGGCGAGGAGTTCGAGGTGGGCCGACTCCTCGCCGTTCGGCGGTCGCACCTCGTCGAGCTTGGCAGCAGTCTCGGCTGCGACGCGCCCTGCCGCCGCCAGACGGTTGTTCAACGTAGGCAGCGATTTCGCCGCCGTCACCTTCGCGAGTGCGGCATCGACGGGCGCGCCCGCAGCCGCCAGCGTCTTCCTGTACTCCTCGGGTGACGTGCTCGGAGTCGGCGACGCGGACCGTGAGGGCGACTGTTCGGCAGCGTCGGTCGGGTCAACGGCGTCACCGCCGGAACCGCAAGCGGCGAGCGTGCTCGCGCCGAGAAGCAGGAACGCCGTCGCGGCGGCACGACGAACGGCAGGCGCCGCGCTCCCCGTGGCCGTTCCCGCGTGCTTCCTGCAGAGGTTCACTCCAAGATCATCCGCTCGTACGAGGCGAATGACCAGCTCTTTCGAACCTGGTCGAAGGACCTGGCAGTGCTCGGCCGTCATGTTTGGTTGATGTGTGTTGCCAAGGCCAAGGTCGACGCCGAAGATCAAAGCTGCTGATCCGCACGACGATGACGACGGGCACCGCGGCCGAACGACGAGGGAGACACCAGATGCCTCGACCACTGACCCGGCGCTGCCTGCTCGCCGGCGTACCGGCAATCGGCCTGGCAGCGGCAGTGCCCGGCACCGCGCACGGAGCGGAGCTGGCCTATGCCGCCTTTCGAGTTGTACGACGTCTACCCGGTGAGCCCAGTCAGCCCGAGATCACGCTTCCCGCCGGCTACGACCTCGTGCCGGGCGCGAACTACTCCGTGGCCTCGCGCGCGGAGTACTACACGTTCGTCCGTGGTCCGCACGACGCCGCGGGCATCGAGGTGAACCTCCGGTGGCCGGACACGACAGTGGAGACTGTCATCCACCAGGACCTGCGGCTGCCGATCCGTCCGGATCCGACCGACCGGCACGGTCTTGCGTTCACCCTCCCGATGTCGCAGGTGTCGGTCAACGCGAACCAACCGACGATCCAGGTGTGGAGCCACCCCGACATCTCGCCTGGGATGAACTGGCGGATCGAGCACAATGACCCCGACCGCGTGGCGGGTCCGTGGACGACGGTGCCGTGGCCAGCCGGCGAAGTCCGGTCCGTGGTGCACCAGCTCGTCGCGGCACATGCGATCTGCCGTGACTCCGGGATGGTGGACGTCGCGGCGGCGAAGGGGCACCGGTTCGTCCTGATGGGTTTCGAGACCAACAACACCCTGCACGCCGACAACCCGCCGCACTGGCACATCTCGTACAACTCAGGTGCGGACTTCAGCGCGCCCACCCACAATCCGCACTTCTGGCTCGATCCCGCGGGCCGCAACTTCTACAACGGCATGGATGTGACTGGGCTCGGACGTTTCAGGTACTACGTCGGCGATCCCGCCCCGCTGTACGACTTCATCGGCGTCGCGAACGGCGGGCGGGGGAACCTCGTGCTCACGTTCACACTTCGCGAAGACGGAGGCATCGACATCGACCCGGCCGATGGCCCGGGTTATGCGATAGCCGCCGGCCGTGACGGCGGCTTGCTGGAGGAGGTGACGGCGCTGCGTGCCGGCGAGCCGTGGCTCCGGATCAGCACCGACGACGATGTCCGGCACGGTGTCCTGGTCGTCCGCGTGACGGATCTCCAGGATCCGGCCGCGTCTTCGACCAAGGTCCACCGCTACGACCGACTGACCGGCGTACTCCACACCGTTCCAGCCTGATAGCTCCGACGGGCACGGTCGCACTTGTCGTCGCTCGCTCCGAATTCCCGGCCGGTCGCTATCGGTGAGCTCCGCGCGCTCTGGTCGCCTGCTCGTCCTGCTTGTCCGGCGCGGCTTCCTGGCGTTCGTACCAGCCCGGCCAGAGCCGGCGAGCCACCGAGACCTCGAGTCGGCCGCCGAGATGCATGGACCTCCACACGCCCCGGTAGCCCGGCAGGATGCCTGCCGCGACGACGATGTGACCGAGGATCAGGGGAGTGACGGCGTACGTGGCCCAGGTGTGCAGGCGTACGAGCACGACGAACGCTGGCCCGCCATGCAGCCAGGCCATCCCCATGCCGCTGCTGATCAGGACGACGAGCCCAAGCGTCAGAGCCACGTTGAGCACCCGTTGACCGGGATCGAAGTGGCCCTCGTGGCGGTCGAACCGGCCGGTGAAGACCGCTCGTGGCCACCGCACGAGCCAGCGTCCGTCCGACCGGTCGACCCGCAACGTCTCCCTGACGAAGACGCGCACCGCGCGGGCGCCGAACGCCAACCCGCCGAGTGAGAGGATGGCGACGACCCAGCCGGTGTTCGTGTGGAGGACCGTGTCAGGAGTCCGGAAGATCCATGCCAGTGGGCTCGGCTGCCCTTCGTGTCCGAGCGTCAGCCACCAGCCGGTCGCCAACAGAATCAGAACGGTGACGTAGATGCCGGCGTGGAACCACCGGGTGCGTCGGTTGTACCGCTCGACTCTGGCCGAAGTCGCCGCGACCGATCTACGCCGCCCTCGTTCAGTAGTCATAGTCCGGCTGGTCGTTTCCGGTGTCGTCCGACGTGTCACCCGAGGTGTCGCCGGAGGGGTCATCGCCGGTGACGTCCACGGTGATCTCCACTTCGTCCCCGGTGGGCGAGTGGTCGGCGTGCTGCTTGGTGATGGTGACGGTGTGCTCGCCCGCAGGCAGCCCTTCGATCTCGAAGGTGTTCTCGGTGACGACGGTGTAGTCGGACTCCTCGCCATCGACGAAGATGTGGACGTGATCCTTGCCGGTTTCCTCCGGACCGATGTCTCCGGCATCGAACTCCAACGTGAACGGCGAGGTCACCTCCGCACCGTCCTCGGGCGACGTGATCGTGAGTGCCTCGCTACCGCTGCCGCCGCTGGCGCTCCCACCCTCCGTCGTCGACGTGCCACTGTCGGAGCCGGCGCAGCCAGCCACCAGGACGGCAACGGCCGCCATTCCAGCGAACATGACGCCAGACCAACGCATGAGTCCCTCCTCGTCCATGCACGGCGACAAGCCCATGCCGGGTGGCGTGGGTCGGACCTCCGTGCTCTAGGACCCCCTACGTCAGGGACGCCGGAAGGTACTCAATCCCTGCGGCACCTCGTTCCAGCGCCGCCCCGCTTCCCGAGCCAGATCGACGAGAGGTGATGTCCGTGAACGCGATGATCGAGAGCGTGTCCGTCAGTGTGTTTCGTACGGTGTCGAAGACATCCAGGGACAGCGACGGGCACACCCATCCCGGCGAGGCCCACGAGGTACGGCAGGCACTGCTGCGCGTCATCGACAGCGACGGCGCGACTGGGTACTGCCTGACATCGGCAGACCAGCTCCGGGAGCCGATCCTCGCCGGCCACGTCAGGAACATCCTTGTCGGCCAGGACCCGAGCGACCGCGAACGCCTGTGGCACGCGATGGCGCAGACCCAGCGCGGGTCCGGCGGCGGCTTCACCGACCGGGCCCTCGGATGCGTCGACATGGCGCTCTGGGACCTGGAGGGACGCCGCCTCGGCATGCCGGTGTGGAAGCTGCTCGGCGGTGGGCGGAGCAAGGTGCCCGCGTACGCCAGCACCATGTGCGGCGACGAGATCGCGGGTGGCCTGGCGACGCCGGAGGACTACGGCGCCTTCGCCGAGCAGCTCGTCGCCCGTGGCTACAGCGCGATCAAGCTGCACACCTGGATGCCGCCGGTGTCGTTCGCGCCGGACATCGGCATGGACGCGAAGGCCTGCGCCGCGGTGCGCGAAGCGGTCGGGCCGGACGTGCCGCTGATGCTCGACGCCAACCACTGGTACAGCCGGCTGCAGGCACTCACGCTCGGTCGGTCGCTGGAGAAGCTCGGTTACTACTGGTACGAAGAGCCGATGGAGGAGGCCTCCATCCAGTCGTACAAGTGGCTTGCCGACCAGCTGGACATTCCGGTGATCGGCCCGGAAACCGCGTGGGGCAAGGGGTTCACCCGCGCCGAGTGGATCGTCGCCGGAGCGTGCGACATCGTCCGGGCCGGAGTCGGTGACTGCGGCGGCATCACGCCGACCATGAAAGTCGTCCACCTCGCGGAGGCTTTCAACATGGAGTGTGAGATCCACGGCGGCGGCGCCGGCAACCTCGCTGTGTTGGGCGGCACGATCTTCGGCCGGTGGTACGAACGCGGCCTGCTGCATCCCCATTACGGCTACGACGAGGTGCCCCCGCACCTCAACTCCGCGATCGACGAGTTGGACGCCGAGGGCTTCGTCCACATGCCGACACGTCCAGGGCTGGGACAGGACCTCAACCTGGCCTACATCGAGGAGAACACCATCACCAGCTGGTGATTCTCGCCTTCTGTCGGGGCTCGGACTCAGGACGCGTCCGCGGCCCGGATCCGGTCCTTGGCGTACTGGCGTCGTTGGGCCGTGGTGTTGAGGCACGGAAAGGGTTCTGACGGGATCGGGACGTCGAGTGCCTGGCACAGCGGCGGCCATCCCTGCTCGGCCTGCCAGACCAGCAGGCGCGAGGAGGGGACGGTGGTGCGTACGTTGTCGAGGTGGCGTTCGTACGCCTCCACGGCCTGTCCTTCGTCGTCCCAGTGCGGGCCGATCTCCCGGGCGAGGAGTTCGAGGCTCATCGCGTGCCGGGACTCCCTACCGGGTTCCGGCGGGCGCCGGACGCGGGGGAGGATGTTCTCGTCGAAGCTGCGCCACCAGGTGCCCGCGTCCTTGCGTACGGACAGCAGGATCAGCGCGTCAGGGAAGGCGGCGCTGATCTCCCGCCAGAAGCTGGACACCGGCCAGTCGACGGCGGCCGTGCATCCCTCGAACAGTGAATGCCACTCTGGCGGCTCGTCGCGGAGGGCGCCGCGCCATTCCGCGACGTGATCGTCGTGCTCGTTGACCGTACGCATGTGGTAGCAGTCGCCACCGAGGATGGTCATCAACGCGGCTCGCAGGGAATAGGTGCCGGTTCTTGGGAAGCCGGCACCAATCACTTTCAGCATGCAGAAATCTCCCATGTGGGTCGACGGGAACGTGGTCGGACTTCTAACGCGACGAGGAAGCTGCCCGATGGGCAAGGAGTTCCGGGGCCAGCACGACAAGGGCGCCTGGCTCGATCCGGATGAGCTCGTCACGTGCGAGGTGGCGAAGGGCTCGGTTGGTGGTCACCCGGGTAGCGCCGATGGCCTCACCGAGGCCCTGTTGCCCTTGGGGCAGAGGGATCCTTCGCCCATGTGTGGCGGCGGCCTGAACGAGCCACGCCGCGGCCCGGGCGGTGGCGTCGTCAAGGGTAGCGCGGATGCGTTCGGTCTGGTGGTGGCGTACCTGTGCGGCGAGGTGGGCAAGGACGTGACGGCGTACGGCGGGAACGTCGTCGACGAGCGCCAGGACCTCGTCGCGGGGGATTCGCCGGAGTCGGGTGGTGCCGCTTGCCTGCCAGGTGGCGGTGTGGCCACCGCTGTCGAGGACGGCGGCCTTGTCCACCGCGCAGGGTGCGTGGAAGTCGCCGAGGTTGACGCGGCGGCCCTGGGTGCTGTCATGGAAGGCGGCCAACGCGCCAGATTCGACGACCAGCAGGTGGGACGCCGGTTCGCCGCGGGTGGCGACCACAGTCCCGCTGGCAATGGTACGAACAGCTGAGTGTGCGGCCAGCCTTCGGAGTCGCTGGTCGCCAAGCATGCTGAACAACGGCACAGTCGCCAACGCGCCGATCTGGTCCCTCACGGCCCCATCCTCACGGCCCACCTCGAGCCCAGTATCGCGCGATACAGCCAACGGCCCGTGGAAGGCCCTAGCGTGCGGGTATGTTCCTCCTCGAACTGAAGTTCAACGATGATCCCCGACGCATGGAATCGCGTCCGGCCCACCGGGCCCGCCTGCAGCAGTTGTACGCCGAGGGCCGGCTCGTGATGGCGGGACCATGGGCCGATGACTCGGGTGCCGCGTTGGTGTTCGACACCGACCGCGCGGGCGTGGAGCAGATCCTGGCCGACGACCCCTACTACGCGACGCCGGGTGTCGAAGTCGTGAGCGTCCGTGCCTGGAATCCGTTCATCGGGTCAGGAGGACGTTGACGGGCCGAGGTACGTGACCGGTGGTGTGGCGAACTTCGGTGTGTCGACGAGGGCCCTCCACGTGTCGGTGTCCTTGTCGTACCACCGCACGTCCTCCCGGTGATACTGCAGCGCGTAGGCCAGCCGCGGCCGGTCCGTGCTGTTGGGGCCGGATCCGTGCACCGTCCACCGGGAGAACGCGACGGCATCGCCCGCCCGCATCCGGATCGGTAGGCAGTGCAACGGATCGACGTCGACCTGCCGGTGACTGTCGCCGTCGTCGCTGGTACGGGAGTCGAGCTGTTCGCGATGCGATCCGGGCATGATCTGCAGGCAGCCGTTCTCGGGGGTCATGTCCTCGAGTGCGACCCAGATGTTGATCGAGCCGAGCGCCGGGTCGTGCCGCGTGTAGTTGTTGTCCTGGTGGAGATGGAATGTTCCACCACCGCCACCGGCCTTCACGGCCGTGAACGGGAGGTACCGGATCGCTCGCCCGCCGATCAGCCGGGACGCCACGTCGAGTGTCGCCGAGCCGTTGATGAGGCTGTCGAGCAGGGAGTCCGCGAGGTACTGCGGGCACTGGCGAAGCTTGTCCGCGGTCTTCGTCGCCCGGGCGAGAGACTCCCGCGACACGCCGTTGGCGTCGAGAACCTCGAACACCTCGGTACGCAGGCCTTCGACGGCGTCGGCCGACACGAACCCGGGCAGGCGGAGGAATCCCTGCGCGGCATAGAAATGGACCTCGCTGTCGGTCAGCGTCAGGGGTTTCACCACTGTCGCGCGATCCGGGACCGGCATGGGCATCCTCCGAGGCAGGCTGGCCAGGGCGTGCGGCGGTTCTCATCATCTCGCGAACGCCCTGTCTCAGAACACCTCGTAGCCGGGAGTAAGGCAGTGCGCCGGGTCGAAGCGTTCCTTCGCGTTGCGCACCACCGGCCACCTGGCACCGAGGTGCTCCTCCCACTCCGAAGGGGTGAGAGGGAAGGCGCTCACGGGATAGACCACCCCGCCAGCGGCACGGATGCGGGGATAGAGCGCCCGGTTCTGTTCCAGCATGTGTGTAACCTGCTGGGTGTCGGTCGAGGCGAACCGGATGAGATTGAAGGTGAACGCGACATCGCCGGCGGGCATCGTCACCAACGGTGTCCTGATCGCGTCAATGGTCAACGGGTAGAACGTGACGAGACCGTGCACGCCGAGGTCCTGGGGCTCGATGTCGGCAAGGACGCCGGCGGCGGTCTCCTCCGCTGCCGAACCAGGCAGGAAGGTCAGCCACCACGGGTGCGGGTTCGCCCACTCACCCGTCGTACGCAGGAGTTCTTCGAACTTGTCGAAGGCCTCCACGTACTCGCGGTACGAGAGGTCGTCGATCTGGGCCTGGGCGCGGTCGTCCGCGAGACCGGCCAGCACCGCGTCGTCGTCCGGCTGGTCGCCTGACGCGTGGAAGACCACCATCTCCAGCTGGTGTCGCCAGCGACCGTCGGGGGCGAGGATCGAGCCTTGGAGATGGTCCGCGCGACCTTTTCGCAGCAGCAGCCGCTGGTCGGCGGCCAGGCTTTCCAGGTCCGGGTAGACAAGGGCGTACCTGCGGGCCCGATCCGGAGCGGCGACGAGCGACAGCGTCGCGCGGGTGATGAGGGCGAACTGCCCGAGCCCGGCGCGTACGCAGTCGAACAGCTCGGGGTTCTCCTCCCTCGAACAGGTGAGAACCTTGCCTTCACCGGTGACCACCTCGAGCTCGCGCACATTGTCGGTCGCCATGCCGTACCTGTGCGTGGTCCCGCCGATTCCGCCGACGGAAAGTGTGCCCCCGACGGAAAGGTCGAGGTAGTTCGTGAGGACCGGCGGCGTGAGCTTGCGCGGCAGCGTGGCGGCGAGCACCGAACGCCACGTCGCACCCGCGCCGACGACGATGTGATCCTCGCCGACGCGATGGATGTCGCCGAAACCTGTCATGTCGATGACGATGCCGGTGTCGACCTGTGAACGGCCGAAGGTGGAATGGCCTTGTCCGCGGGCGGCGATCTTCCACCCGTTGTCCGCTGCCCATCTGGTGACGAGGGCGATGTCCTGGACCGAGCCAGGACGCAGCACCGCCAGCGGCATGCGTTCGACCACGTGCCCGAAGTCGTCGGCGGCGGCCGCTCGGACGTCGGTGTCCAGCGACAGTTCACCGTCGAGCGGCGGTAGTTCTGTAAGCGGAAGACTGCGGCCTTCGTTCACGGCGTTCTCATTCACGTCGGGTTGGTCACCGGACTCGCCACCAGCCAGCTGAAAGATCGAGGCTAAGCGGTTCTGGGCAGGGAGTGAAGCAGTTTCTCGAACGCGGCGTTGAACTCACCGGGTCGTTCGAGGTTGGGCATGTGCCCCACTCCGTCGACGATCGCGAGTGTCGCGTCGGGAATGCGTTCCTGGATGAGCCGTGCGTCACTGACCGGGGTGAACTCGTCGGCGCTGCCCACGACAACCAGCGTCGGCACGGAGATGCGGGCGAGCATGTCCACGTAGTCGCGTCGTTCGGCTCGCCCGCGCAGCGCGGCCGCGGCTCCCGCCGGGGATGTACGCCGCATCATGCCCAGCACGTGCGCGGCGACCTCCGGCATGGCCTCGAGAGTGCGCTGTGCCACCATCCCGGGGAGGAGTTCGGTGGCGTAGCCCTCCATGCCCTCGCGGAGCACCCTGTCGGCGGTGTCGTTGCGTACCTTCTTGCCGTGTTCGGTTTCGCCGGCCGCGAAGGTGTCGGCGAGAAGCAGCGCACGCACCCGGTCCGGAAACAACCGGTAGTACTCCATGACGATCTGCCCGCCCATCGACAGGCCGCCGATGACGTGGTGACCGATTCCCAGATGCTCGAGCAGGTGGGCGATGTCGCGGGCGAACGTCTCCAGCGTGGTGAGTCCTGGAACGACGGTGGATTCGCCGTACCCGCGAAGGTCCGGGACGATCACCCGCCATCCCTGCCTGCTGAAGTGTGCGACCTGTGGTTGCCACATCGAGCGGTCGAACGGATGGCCGTGGACGAGGACGAGTGGTTCGCCACTGCCCTCGTCGGTGTATCCCACGGTGATTCCGTCCAGGGTCACCTTGCTCATGGGTGTGATCCTCTCCCCGCTGCGGCTTGACACGTCGATGCTATTCGGGGCAATCTCTCCTATCAATAAGAATAATGCTCTCGGTGCAATTCTCATGAGGGTGCCAGTGCATGGACGACTACCGAGCGATTGCCGACCAGATCGCCGCCGATGTCGCGGCGGGGCGGCTGCGTCCGGGGGATCGGCTTCCACCGCAGCGTTGGTTCGCCCGGGAGCGCGGTATCGCCAGTTCCACCGCCGCACGGGTGTACGGCGAGCTGGTACGACGCGGCCTTGCCGTGGGCGAGGTCGGACGCGGGACATTCGTACGTGCCGCGACAGGCCCGGTCGATCCCGCTCTCGCCGAACCGGCAGCGGCCGCACGGGTCGACCTGGAGCTGAACTTTCCCGTCCTCCCCGAGCAGGCCGGACTGCTCGCGAAGAGCCTCGCGAGCCTGGTGCGCCCGGACGTGTTGGAGGCGACCCTGCGGCCGGTGGGCGCGGCCGGAACGCCGAGGGCCCGGCAGGCGGCCGCCGCGCTGGTGGCGCGCGGCGGCTGGGCACCCGACCCGGCGGACCTGCTCTTCGCGGGTAACGGCCGGCAGGCGATCGCGGCAGCCATCGCGGCACTCGTCCCGCCCGGTGAACGGCTCGGGGTCGAACGGCTCACCTATCCCGTGGTCAAGGGCATCGCCGCTCGGCTCGGCGTCACGCTCGTACCGCTGGCCATGGACGAGGCAGGCGTGATCCCGGACGCCCTCGCCGAAGGCCCACCACTACGCGCGATCTACGTCCAGCCGACGTTGCACAACCCGCTGGGCCTCACGATGCCGGACAAGCGCCGGGCCGCGCTCGCTGCCGCCATCCGCCAGCAGGGGATGTACGCGATCGAAGACTCGATCTACGGGTTCCTACGCCAGGACCTGCCGCCGCTCGCGGTGCTCGAGCCCGAGCGCGTCATGGTCGTCGACAGTCTCTCCAAACGGGTCGCGCCCGGGCTGACGCTGGGCTTCGTCGTGCCGCCCCGCCGGATCGCCACCGATGTCGCCGCCGCGCTCAGATCGGGGACGTGGATGGCCACCCGGTTCGCCCTCGACGCCGCGACCTGTTGGATGAACGACGGAACCGTCGCCGCGATCTGCGAAGCCAAACGCGAGGACGCGGCCGCGCGGCAGCGGATCGTAGCTGACCGGCTGGGCGCGTTCGACCTTCGTACGGATCCGCATGCGTACCACTGCTGGTGGGAGCTTCCAGAGCCCTGGCGGGCGGACACGTTCGTGGCGGCGGCCGCGCGCCGGGGGATCGCGGTGACGCCGGCGGGATCGTTCACGGTGTCGGCGGGGCATGTCCCCAACGCCGTGCGGCTCGCCCTTGCCTCGCCACCGAGGGACGTGTTGGCCACGGCCCTCGACACCCTCGCGCAGCTGGCGGGCCACGCACCGGAGGACTCGGGCCTGGAGTGACTGGCGGCATGGGCCCGGGCCCATTCGCCGCGGATCCCCGGAGCGCGGGACCGCGGACCGGGCGGCTGCTTCGGGACCGGTCAGTCGGCGTCGCCCGTTTCGACGGCAGGTTCGGCGCCGGGTTCGACGGTAGGTTCGGGCGCCCGGGTTCTATGGCAGGTTCGACGAGAGGTGGCGGTTGGCGTCGAGGAGATGGTGGCGTACCTCGTGCAAGGTGTGGACCCCGACCCAACGCAGGCTGCGTACGGTGGGTTCGGGGTAGTTGTAGACCAGCGTCCGCTCCCAGTCGCCCCGGCCGAGCCGGCTCAGCACGTGGGCGAACAGCTGCGCCGCGTCGGTGAGTTGTCTGGCCACGTCGGCGGGGTCCTGGTCGGCATAACCGTCGTGCTCGACGCGTTCGTCGCGCCCCATCGGCTCCGGTGCCGGTTGCTGGGTACGGCGAGCGTGCAGCACGCGTTCCCGCTGGACGAGCAGGACGTCCCGGAGATGGCAGCCGTACTCGAGCGGGGACCAGACCGTGGGGGCCGGCCGGGTGGTCACCGCAGGGTCGGTACGCCGGAGGAGAGTCGCGTACTCCTCCGCTCCCGCGCGGATCGAAGGACCCGCCTCCGTGGCCCCGCCCAGGTCATAGGTGAACCCGCACTCGTTGCATTGGTCCATGCCCGCACCCTAGTCAGCTGTCATCCGCCGCCGAACCACAAATGACCACGCTGCCCATGCCCGCGGTCCGTGGACAGGTGCCGACACCTGTCCCGGCTTCCGCACGCATGGGCAGCGTGGTCATTTACGGCTCCCCGGTTGCCCGCCCGGGGTTCACTGTCCCGCGCTGAACCTCTCCATCTGCATGAGCGGCTTCAGCTCACTCTTCACCTGGTCAGAGACGAAGTAGCCACGGAGCGAGTCGTCGTCCATGAAGTTGCCGAGCGCGCCCATGATCATGCCCTGGTCGAGGGACAGGTACCGCGTGGCGACCGTTCCCGACCTCACCGCGACGGCGTCGTAGAAGCCGCCAGGCCCGTACGCGTCGAAGTCGGCCCTCAGGTTGGCGAGGTTCTCGAGCGATGCCTTCGGGTCGTACTCCAGAGCGAGGAACACCGCGTGCGGCGTCACCACACCGTCGCCGTAGGCCGTCGGCTCCGGCTCGGCCGCCCGACAGTCGAGGTACGCCGGCGTGACCGTCGTACGCTCTTGGTCCGAGGTGTACCCGCCCGCGGTGGACGAGCCGCCGTCGATGCCCAACTGGTCGACGCCGTACTCGCGGTAGCCGCCGGCCGGGTTGCTGGAGGGCGAGAAGCCCCAGTAGCCGTACTTCGCCTCGTCCATGCCGTGCTCGATCTGCGCCTGTACGTACAACGGGTGGTTCACCCGCCAGGAGTGCGTACCCCAGTCGGACTCGGGCACGAACAGCCCAGGCATGAACGCCTCGAACATGTCGCCGCCCCACGACGGCACGATCCGCTTGCCGCGGTACTCGAAGGCGCCCTCGAAGACCTCTACGCCGAGATAGGTCCGCCACTCACCGACCGGCACCTGCTCGGTCCACGACCAGTCGCAGGTCGGCGGGAACGTCCGCCACGGTCCGAAGTAGTGCTCGCGCGGAATCTGCCCGGTGGCGATGCCGATGTAGGAGGCGATCCGCGGCTCGGAGTTGAACGCGCCGTAGTGGTGGCACGTGTACCAGACGTCCGGCCCGCGGTCGCGGTAGTTGCCCACGATCGAACACTCCGGCGTCGGGTCCGCGTCCCAGAACCCGCCCCGGATCAGGCCGGCTTTGACGTCCTCGCCCTTGGCCTTCGGGTCGTAGTAGAAGCCGAAGTCCATGGACTTGCGCAGCGTACGGGCTTTCGACGTCAGCTGCGGCTCCGCCCGCTCGACCACCATCAGCGCGGCCGCCAGCCAGCCGTTGTCGACGCTGGACAGAAACGGCTTGATCGGATCGCCGCTATCCGGCCACGACCGCAGCACGTCCAGCGTCTTCGGGTCGTACCAGTTGTAGAACATGCCGGAGTCGTCGTGCCGGTCCAGCCGCGCAACGGTGTCGAGGGTCGTAGCGAGCCGTTTCCGCGCGTCGGACCTGCCGACCATGCCGAGGTCGCGCGCGACGATGGTCGACCACATGTACGCACCGATGTTGGTGGGCGAGGTGTAGCCGCCGCGGCCCTGCGGGTCGAGATCGCCGGTGATGTTGTCGTCCGGGAGGCCGGTCTCCGGGTACACCATGGCGTCCATCGAAGCCCAGGTGTCCTCGGCATACGTTCTGAGCGTGGTGTGGTCCGCCGCCGTCAGTTTCTCGCCGGATCTCGAGGCTGTTGCTGAAGATCCGGACGAGGAGCCTGCCGGGGCAGCGGCCGCCGCCGAAAAGGCGGGTAACGCGAGGGCGAGCGCCCCCGCGGCCGCGGCCGCGACCACGCGTCGAGTGGTGGGCATGAACGTACCTCCTGGCGAAGTCGGTCAGCCGGTGCGGCCGACGTGGAGAGGAGCGGTGCCTTGGGTACTTCGGGTGCTGCCTGGTGCGCTTCGTGATGCGCTTCCTGATGTGTCGGTCCCCGCATGTGACCCACAGCTCGTACGGACGACAAGCTGAGTGGGAAGTACGTCGTGAAACGGTGCCGCGGCGGTGCCTTCGACGCGGGCGTGGAGCAGCCGCGCCGCCCGCTCACCGAGCTCGCGCATCGGCTGCCGCACCGTCGTCAGCGCGGGACGGGCGTGCCGGGCGGCCATGATGTCGTCCCAACCGGTGACGGCGATGTCGTCCGGTACGGCGAGACCACGCTCCTCTGCGGCCAGCAGCGCGCCCAGCGCGATCTCGTCGTTGGCGCAGACGAGGACATCCGGCAGCGTCCGGCCCTTGCGGTCGAGCACTCCGCCCGCCGCTTCGTAGCCGGCTTCCTCGTCGAGCGGGCAGCGCACCGGACGACTCGGCGGCCGGACTCCGACCTCGCGGAGCTTCTCCCGGAGTGCGACCCACCGCGCGTGCGTGTCGGGGGAGGACGCCTCGTCGCCGAGGAACGTGAACCGGCGATGGCCGTGGCTGACCAGGTGCTCGACGAGGGCGCGGGCGCCGCCGTCGTTGTCGGCCGTGATGGAGTCGATGCCGGCGACGGCAGGGCGGGCCAGGAGGACGAGCCGGCGACCAGTCGCGGCGATGTGGCGTACGGCGTCGTCGTCGACGGTCCGCCCGAGGACGACCATCCCGTCGACGCGCGAGGCGAGGTCGAGCACCATGTCGCGAGCGGCCGGCCGCTCGTGCGTGGCGAGGATGAGGACGGAGCGGCCGAGTTCGGCGGCCACCTCCTCGTAGCCAAGGACGACCTCCGCGAAGTACGGACCGGACAGGTCGGGGAAGACGATGCCGTGCGCAGCGTGCCGGCGTTCCGCGAGCGACCGGCCGAGTCGGCTGGGCGTGTACCGCAGGTCGTCCACGGCGTCGAGAACCCGGCGGCGGGTGGCGGGGGCGACGCTGGAACTTCCGCGGAGGACGCGCGAGACCGTCGCGATGGACACGTCCGCGCGGGCCGCGACCTCGTAGATCGTGACGCCGGTGCCAGCGTCCGCGTTGTCGTCGGTCGTCGCGGTGTCCCCGGCGTCCGTGGTGCTTGGAGCGCTCGCGCTGTCGTCGGACGGCTGGGCGCTGCGGTCGCCGCCATCCAGGATGCGCCGTGTAAGCGCTTTCATGGTCCGGAGTATGGCAGCACGCAAGCGGCAGCACACCTGCCGTACCGATCACGGCCAACGGCGGGGTTCACGACACCGGCTACTTAGCTCAGTAGTCCTCTGGATCAGGCCCCGCCGGGCGACGTGTTGCAGGTCGAGGTGGGCGAGGATGTTGCCGGCGGCGGTGTGGCACCACTCGCCGATGTCGGCGCTGCACGTCGGGCACACCAGGGACAGGACGCGGGCGGTCGTGTTGAGGTCCACGTCGGTGTAGCCCTGGTCCTTGAGCCGGCCCGACCAGATCCAGTCGAGCAGCCCAGAGTCGAGTGGGTCTACCGGGAAACAACCATCACCGACACGATCCCGAAAAGCATGCACACCAGGAACTTGGCGATCCGCCATCGCACCGCTACCACCTTTGCTCGTCGGGAAAGGAGGGTGCGGCGCGGCGACTGGGATGAGACCCGGGGGTGAGATGTGCAGGGAGGCCAGCCGACCTGCCGCCACGCCACGGTTTGACCTTGGTGTGACCACACGGAAGGGGGAAGGTGCCAGCTGGGTGACATGCCTCTGTCACCGATCGTTCGTGCCACACTCGACGCATGGCCGTGAATCTTCCTGCATGGGCCGAACGGATCCGCCGGGAACGTGTGCTGCGTGGCTGGTCGCAGGCCGATGCGGTTCGGGCGCTGCTGACCCATGGAGGAGACTCGCTACCTGGCCGGGAGCATGTGCTGCGCCGCTGGAAGTCATGGGAAGCCGGTGAGCACAAGCCGGATGACCGGTACCAAGGGCTGATCGCCGCCACTTTTGGAACAGCCCGCCACGCCATGTTCCCCGTTGGCCGGCGCGACGCAAGTGGTGAGCTGGTCGCCGCTACCGGCATGGACACTCTGGAGGTTATCGCCAGGGTGCGTAGATCCGACCTCGACGGGACGACCCTCGATGCCTTGCGGCTCACGGTCGACCGGCTGTGTACCGAGTATGCGTACGTGCCGGCCGAGCAGCTGGTGGTCGACGGACGGGAGTGGCTGGGCCGGGTCGCGGACTTGCGGGACGGTCGGCTCACTCTCGCCCAGCACCGGGAGGTTCTGTCGCTGGCCGGCTGGCTGGCTCTGCTGGTTGGCTGCCTCGAGTTCGACGCCGGGCATGAACCGGCGGCCGAGGCAACGAGGCGGGCTGCACTGTCTCTCGGTCAGGAGTCGGGCGACAGGGAGATCGAGGGCTGGGCACAGGAGATGCGGGCCTGGTTCGCGCTCACATCCGGCGACTACCGAGGTGTGGTAGCGGCTGCCCGTGCCGGTACGGAGGCCGCCAAGGACCACTCCGTATCTGTCCAACTCGCGGCGCAGAAGGCGAAGGCGTGGGCGCGGATTGGCGACCGCCGGCAGGTGGAGGTGGCGCTGGACCGTGGCCGGCAGATTCTGGACGCTCTCCCGTACCCCGACAACGTTGCACACCATTTCGTCGTCGACCCCAGCAAGTTCGACTTCTATGCCATGGACTGCTACCGCACTCTTGGCGACGACGCGATGGCGGAAAACCTCGCGGAGGAGGTACTCCGTACCACCGGCGACCGTTCACCGATGCGTCGCGCCGAGGCCAGGTTCACCTTGGGTGTCGTCGCGGCACGGACCGGGAACCTGGAAGGTGCCGTCGACTCTGGCCGGGCCGCTATCGCCAACGCGCGGACGTCCCTACCGCATTTCGTCATGCTCGGCCAGGAGCTGGCCAGGCTTCTCCAGCGGCGGTACCCCGGAGAGAAGGACACCCACGCGTTCCTCGAACAGCTTCGGGCGTTGTCTCGCGCCCCGAAGGCGAGCTGACGCATTTCCTGGACGTGTGAGGGGGCCGTACCGACCATGACAACGACCCGAACGCACCGCGAGCGAACAGCGTCGTTCCCGCCGTTCGCGAAACCCGGGAGGAGACGGCTCAGCGGCTGCGTATGAGCCACGTGATCGCGTGGCGGCGCGGGGATCCCGCGTACGTCGGATAAGGGTTCGCGGTGGTAGCCCTTCTACGAGATCGGCACGATCGCGTCGCGGGCGCGCCGGACGAGCGCTTCGCCCAGCTCGATCTTGAACGCCGAACCCGGCAGCGGTGTCGCACCGCTGAGCCCGCCGTCGGGAGACCCCAGCAGCCAGGGGATCGGCGCGACGCCGGCGAGGGCGATGCGTACGTCGTCGCCTCGCCGTACCGCCGCCACACCGACGAGCGGGAACGCATACCGCGCCCGGTCCATCGCCTTGAGGTAGGTGCTGGCGTCCGGCCGGGGCACGTCGAGCTCGAGGATCAGTTCGCCCCGCCGGAGCGTGGTGTTGCTGCGGTTGTCGTCGGTCGGGAGCCGGTACAGGTCGGCGATGGGGAGTTCCCGTTGGGTGGTACGGACCGTCGCCCCCAGAGCGACCAGCGCGGCCGCCGGGTCGGACGGATGTGCCGACGAGCAGTGGCTGTTGCCGAACACGGCGTGCTCGTCGCCGCGGCCGGCGCGGGCGAGGCACCGGTCGCCGCCGGCCAGCCAGCAGCTCTGGCCGAGCCGCCAGTACCAGCAGCGGGTCGCCTGCAGCAGGTTGCCGGCGATCGACCCCATGCCGCGGATCTGCGGGGACGCGGACAGCCGGCAGGCCTCCCGCAGCGCATCCGGGACGCTTTCGGGGGCGTGTTCCAGCTCGGCGAGCGTGGTGCCCGCGCCGATCCGCACACCCCCGCCCTGCCCGTCTGCACCGTCGTACGCCTCGATTCCGCGTGGCACGACCGCACGCACGTCGACGAGGGTGTCGGCCGAGAGCAGCCCGTCGCGGAGGAGCGGTACGACGTCGGTGCCGCCGGCGAGGGGCACCGAACCGTTGTCGAACCCGACCCCGCCCAGCTCGGCCGCGTCGAG
Organism: Actinopolymorpha sp. B9G3; assembly: GCF_040120725.1. Classification (NCBI taxonomy): domain Bacteria; kingdom Bacillati; phylum Actinomycetota; class Actinomycetes; order Propionibacteriales; family Actinopolymorphaceae; genus Actinopolymorpha; species Actinopolymorpha sp. B9G3. The sequence continues at coordinate 18,986 of NZ_JBEEAB010000019.1, forward strand.
GCTAGACAGTCGCTGGAGCTTCATGGCGTTCCCTCGCTGCCTTGTTGTCGGCCCGGTCGGCCCGGTCGGCTCTGTTGGCTCGGTCGGCCGCGTCGCGGAGCGCCCGGAGCATCTCCTCGCGGTCGATCGGGAGCTCGTGGACGTCGGCTCCGGTCGCGTCCCGAATGGCGTTGGCGATGGCGGCGGCGGTCGGGATGATCGGCGGCTCGCCCAGTCCCTTCGCCCCGAGGCTGGTGAGGTTCGGATCGGGGACGTCGACGAGCTCGGTGATGATCTCGGGGACGTCGGCGATCGTCGGCATCCGGTAGCTGTCGAGCGTCTGGGTGAGGACGACACCGGTCGCGGGGTCGAGCAGCCGCTCCTCGGACAGGGTGTGCCCGATGCCCTGGATCACACCGCCCTCGAGCTGACTCGACGCGCCCAGGGGGTTGATGACCCGGCCGACGTCGTGGATCGCGGCCAGCCGCTCCACCCGGATCTCGCCGGTCTCGATGTCGACCGCCACCTCGGCGACCTGCACCCCGAAGGTGTGGACACCCATGCCGGTGGGGTTGGGGCCACGCGCGCCGGTGCCGAGGATCTGCGCGTTGCCGAGCAGGCCGAGAAGCTCCTCGACCGGCCACGACTCGGCGCCGTCGGCCGTCTCGATCCGACCGGCCCGCAGGCTCAGCTCCTCCGGCGTGCGTTCGTACCGCTGGGCCGCGATGTCGAGGATCTGCCGCCGCGCGTCGCCGGCGGCAGCGCGCACCGCCGGCCCCATCGACGGGGTCGTCGACGAGCCGGCCGCGGCGACCGCGTACGGCCCGCGATCGGTGTTGCCGAGCACCAGGTCGACGCTCTCCAAGGGGAAACCGAGCTCCTCGGCCGCGATCTGCGACATGGCTGTGCGCGAGCCGGTGCCGATGTCCTGCATGGCCGTCACCACGGTGGCGCGGGCATCGGAACCCACCCGCACCCACGCATACGACGGGGGTCCGCCGCCGCCGTACCAGATCTGGCTCGCCAGACCGACGCCGCGCCGCCACGGTCCCTCGCTGCGGGCGCGTACGTCGTGTCGGCGGTCCCAGTGCTTGTCGGCGAGGTCGTAGCAGTCCAGCAGGTGGTTGGCGGAGTACGTCACACCGGACGCCGGGTCCGAGCTGGAGTAGTTGCGGCGGCGCACCTCCAGCGGGTCCATCTTCAGCTTCACCGCAAGCTCGTCGACCAGGCACTCCAGGCCGAACGTCCCCTCGACGAACCCGGGTGCGCGGAACGCCGCCATCGGTGGGGTGTTGAGCTTGGCGGCGTACTCGACGGTACGCACGTTCGGGCAGGCGTACAGCGTCTGCATCGGGCCGGCGGTCGAGGCCATCCAGCCGTTCCACCCGAGGGCCGCCACGAAGTCGCCGCCGAGCGCGACGATCGTGCCGTCGCGCTTGGCGCCGATCGTGAGGCGTTGGATGGTGGCGTTGCGGTTGCCGGCGGCGAGGTTCTCCTCCCGGCGGGTGAGCGCGCAACGAACGGGACGGCCGGTGCGTCTGGCGAGCTCGGCCGCGATGAACGTGTAGTGGCCGGCGTCGTTCTTGGCGCCGAAGCCGCCGCCCATGTACTCGCAGATCACCCGCACCTTGTCGGCGGGAACCTTCAGCGCGCGGGCGACGCCGCTGCGGACGCCCCAGATGTCCTGGGTGGACGTGTGGACGACGAGCGTGTCGCCCTCCCATGCACACACGGACTGGTGGGTCTCGAGCGAGTTGTGCAGCACGGTCTGGGTGCGGTACTCCGACTCGACCACGACGTCCGCCTCGGCGAGCGCGGTGTCGAAGTCGCCGCGGGCATAGTGGCGGGGGTCGGAGGTGAAGTGCTTTTGCCGTACGGCTTCGTCCGGGTCGAGGACCGGCTCCAGGACCTCCCAGTCGACCTCGACCAGGTCCAGCGCGGCCCGGGCCTGGGCGAAGCTGTCCGCGGCGAGGGCGGCGACGGGCGCGCCGTGGTAGCCGGCCAGCTCGTCGACCTCGGGCGCGTCGCCGGGCCCGATCGCGCCGCGGACGCCGGGTGCGTCGAGCGCGCGGGTGAGGTCGATCGCGCGTACCCGGGCATGGGCGTGGGGCGAACGCAGAACGGCCGCGTGCAGCATGCCGGGCAGGCGTACGTCGGCGGTGTAGATCGCCTCACCCCTGGCGCGGGCCGGCGCGGACTTGCGCAGCGCCGGGCGTCCGACGACGTCGCGCGGACCGGCCGGCCACTGGTCGAGTGAGTCCTCGTCGACCACCAGCCAGATCGTTTCGTACCGGCCTTCGACTTCCTTCTCGGTCTTGATCAGGCGCGCCACGAGAGGATCGCCTCCTCGATCTTGGGGTAGGCGCCGCACCGGCAGATGTTCCCGGCCATCGCGTGCCGGATCTCCTCCCGGGTCGGCTCGGGGTTGCCCTCCACGAGGGCGGCGGCGGACACGATCTGTCCTGGCGTACAGAATCCACACTGCAGGGCGTCACAGCGGACGAACGCGTCGACCATCGGGTGGTCGCGGAGGCCCTCGATCGTGGTGATCTCGGCGCCATCGACGCTGTGGGCGAGGGTGAGGCACGACAAGGTAGGCCTGCCGTCGACGAGGACCGTGCAGGCGCCGCAGTGGCCTTCGCCGCAGGCGACCTTGGTGCCGGTGAAGCCGAGGTCGTCGCGGAGGACCTCCGCGAGGGTCTGGCCCACCGGCGCGTCGACGTCGTGGCGCTGGCCGTTGAGGCTGAACCTGGTAGTTCCAGGGCTGCCGGCGGCGCGGTTGGCGCCGTCGTCGGCGTGGCTGGCGGAACCGGTTACGGCGTCGGGAGGCGACGCGGCGTCGGGAGGCGACGCGGCGTCGGCCGTCACCGCATGCTCCGGCGACGCATCCGCGGGGAAAGCTGGCGGTCGGTGTCCATGGCGGCCCCTTTGTCGAACGTCTGACGCAGCCCCCCGCCTGCCCCATCGTCCCGGATGCGTCCTCAGGACACAACGCCCTAGACCTGGGGCCGTGTCAGTGACGTCCTCGCCCGCGGTGTTGCCTCGGCACGGTCCGACCCTCGTCCACCTCGTCGTAGTCGGCGTCGTAGGCGGTCTCGACCTGCGGCGAATCGTCAGCCGGCAGCGGGGTCTTCCCGGCGACGTCGCGGACGCCTTCCCCCGCGCTCCTGCCCGCGTCCCCGACACCCTGGCCGACCTCGCTGGCGCCCTTCCCAGCTCCTCGGCCGACCTCGCCCACACCTTCGCCGGCGCCTCGGCCGACCTCGCCCACGCCTTCGCCGGCGCCTCGGCCGACCTCGCCTACACCTTCGCCGGCGCCTCGGCCGACCTCCCGCACGCCTTCGCCCGCGCCCTGGGCGACCTCCCGGACCCCTTCACCAGCGCCACGGCCGACCTCCCGGACCCCTTCACCAGCACCCTGGCCGACCTTCTCCACACCTCGGCCGATGGGTCTCGTCAGGGACGTCAGGATCTCGGGGTTGTTGTCGATGGTCCGCATCACCCGGTCGACGATCTGTGCCACCTTGTCGAGCTTCACCTTGAGCATGGCCTGGGCGCTGACGTTCTCGATGTTCAGCTCCACCTTGCCGAGGGTGGCGTCCGCGCCGACATGAATCTCCACGATGTCCAGCACTTTCGCGTGCAGGTCCACGTGTGCCTCGAGGTCTTCCACGTTGAGGGTGATCTTCTCGACTCCGAGGTCGGGAATGCTCAGGAAGACGTCGGGGTCCTGGTTGGAACCCAGCCAATCCTGCGCACTCGCATCCTCGAGACTGTGGGCGCGGTCGGCGTCGCTGTCAGTCACTCTGGAACCCCCATGACTTTCCCGGCCTAGGAGTACCTACCCTCCGCTCCTGCTGATGAACAGATGAGTAGGCCGGCAACGACGAGAAGGACGCCGGACGCAAGGAATCCACGGTCGTACGCAAACCCCACGTTGTCTGCGAGCAAAGGAATTCCGTGCCACGGGAGCACGAGATCAGTACCGCCTTTGCCGCCGGCCCGCACTCACCGGATCGTCGTCCGATCCCACAGGTGGCCGCAGGGCGAGGACCGCCATGGCGGGCGGCGACCGGCGGATGCAGCGTGCCCGGAACCGATGCCTGTTTCCAGGTGCGGCGATGAAGCGGATGCCGGGCTACACACCCTGGCGAGGGCGACGGCGTCATCGTCTGCGACACGGCAAGGCCTACATATTGTGTCTGCCGGTGTGCGAGATGTAACGAATGGCCCTGCCCACCGCGTTCACCGGCGAGCAGGGCTGTCGACGATGAGGGTTGATCTTTGCCATTTGTCGAACACGCATGGTTCAGCGCCATCAAGCAGGAGGACCTGCACAGTTGTGGCAGCGCCCCCGACGTCGAGCTTCATGGAACAGTCGGCATGCTCGTCGGTCCTGTCGCCGCTTGAGCGTTCGTTGGCGCATTCGCCGTCGCCGCACGACCGTACCCGCATTTCGATCACGTACTCGCTGCCGCGTGCCAGCCCTTTGAAGATAAGTCGATCTGCTTGCCACTCGCTGGCTGTTCCGACCACCTGACCGGAGGCGGTGCGAAGGGTGGCTTCGGCGAAGAACTCGTCGGCGTGACTGCCAGTCATTTGGTCGTTGGCCGCCGCCACTACGAGCATAGAGTCACCGGATGGGATTGGCTTCTGGCTGTTGTCCGCTGCAACAGTCCGGTCCGCGGTCTCAGGGCGGCAGGTTGGCAATGCGGTGAGGGCGAGAAGTAGGAGAACTGCTGTGGCTCGGCTCCGCATACCCCTCTGACGCCTCAGTGGCGTCGGCTGGTTGCCTGGCCGACGGCCCCCATTTGCGCCGCGCATCCGCCACCTTGCTTGGGCGGTGGCTCAAGCTGGTGGCTCAGTACAGGAACCCGTTCCAGTCTCCCAGAGCCAACGTGCGCATCTTCTCGGAACAGTAGGGGCCGACTCCGTACATCGTCAGATTCGCGTGTTGCTCGCAGAAAGTAGAATCCGGAGCCTCTGGAAAGACATCGTCCAGTCCATATACAGGCCCAGCCTCATGTGTCGTAATCGACGTCAGGTCCACCCCGCCGGAGCAGGGATCGGGCGTCGGTAGGTTGTACCAGGACAGGTGTTGGTATCCAGTGGAGAGCGACGTGACGTCGGACAATGCGCACGCTGTGCCCGCGGATGATCCGGTGACGGTGGCTTTTGCCAGAACAACCGCTGCGACCCGCTGGCGGCTGAACCGCAGCATCCCTCTGCGGTTCCCGACCCATCATCCGCAGGGTCTCGCCCTGATCGGCGACACGATTGCGCTGTCCACGGTCGAGGTGGTCGAGTGGCCAGTGCGGCGCCCGCAGCTCGCCGACGGCCACGATCGTACGCCTGGCAAGGGAATCGGCCATCTCCTCCTCATGGATCGCGACGGAAATCTGCGAGCCGACATCGAGATCGGAGACGGCACGGTCTACCACCCGGGTGGCATCGACTTCGACGGTGAGTCGGTGTGGGTGCCGGTCGCGGAGTATCGCCCGGACAGCAGGGCCATCATCTATCGGTTCGATCCGTCGACGGCGCAGGTCTCGCCGGCATTCGAGATCGATGACCACATCAGTGCGGTGGTGCGCGACCGGATCACCGGAAACCTGCACGGGATGAGCTGGGACGCCCGCGCGATGTACCAGTGGACGCCCGACGGCACAACTCTTGCACGCCAGGCGAACGAGGATCACCTGGTCGCCGTGCAGGACGCCAACTATGTCGGCTGGCGCAAGCAGATCTGCACCGGTGTGGCATCCCTACCGACCTCTGACGGCGGCCGCTACGAACTGGGCTCCGTCGTGCTGCGCGACCTGCGGGACAACCGGATCCTCCACCAGATCCCGTTCCCGTACTTCTCGAGCGCCGGCCACGTGATGACGCGCAACCCCGTGGCACTCGAGGTTGTCAATGAGACCTTGCGCCTGTTGGCCGCTCCCGATGACGGGGATGAAGGATCAGGAACCGAGCTGTTCGTCTACGAGGCACTCATGTCATAAGCGGTCCGCGGCCGCTGGGTGGCGAGCTTGCCGCCGCTCACGTCGATGAGCGTGCCGGTGATGTACTCCGCCTGGTCGGACGCGAGGAAACACACCAGGTGGGCGATGTCCTCAGGCGAGCCCCATCGGCGGATGGTCAGCAGATCCAGAAGCCGGTCCTGGACCTCGTCGGGGCGTTCGGCGAAGTGGTTCATGTCGGTGGGGATCATTCCTGGGGCGTAGGCGTTCGCGGTGATGTTCCACGGGCCGAGCTCACCGGCGATGGCGCGCGTGAAGTGTGCGACGGCGGCCTTGGCGGATGCGTACGCCGCGCCTCCCACGCTGGGGACGATCGCGGCGAACGACGACGCGTTGATGATGCGACCCGAGCGCTGCTTCTTCATGACCGGGATGACCGCCTTGCACATGAGGAACGTGCCGGTCAGGTTGACGTCCTGGCAGGAGTGCCACTGCTCCACCGGGAGGGTGTCGACCGGACCTCCCGCGGCGACGCCGGCATTGTTGACGAGGATGTCGATGCGCCCGTGGCGGCGTACGACCTCGCCGACCACCTCCTGAATGCGGTCGAGGTCGGTGACGTCGCCGACGAACTGGCTGGAGGGTACGCCGATGTCGGCGAGTTCGGCGCCGAGAGCGTCGAGATCTTCCTGGTTGACGTCGATGGCGACCGTGGTGACGCCTTCGTTCGCCAACCGCAGCACGAGCGCGCGTCCGATACCGCGTCCGCCACCGGTCACGATGGCGACGCGTCCTCCGAGATCGATGTGCATGCACGCCCTTCCTTTCGTGATCAGGATCGCAACGAACGGTCCCTCGGCAGGAGAACGGCCAACAGCAGCAGCCACGTCCACCCGACGGTGATGGTGAGGCGCTGGAGCAGTCCACCGATCTCGACCAGACCGGCAACCTGGCCAAAAGCCAGACTGGCAAGGACGAACCCGATTGTGAAGACGACGCCGGTCAGTGCCGAGTAGATCGCCCACCCGCGCTCTCCGCACCGGTTGAATCGGCGTACGAACACGAAACAGGCGATCGGCAGACCCACGAACACCGGGATCGAGAACAGATCATGAAGGAGGGCAGGCACGCTGGTGTACTCGACGAGCTGGTCAGGGGTGCCGGGTGGATAGCCGCTCACGGGATCGGTGGCGAAGATTCCCGCGCCCATCAGGCCGATGCCGTACGCACCTATCAGCACAGGTCCCCACGTCGAACCGCCCCAAGGTCGCAGTTCGCGCCACAGTCCGACCGCAAAGGCCACCGACAGGATGCCGGCGACGAGAAAGTTGGCGACCTGCGTCCATCCGTACGCTCCGAGTGCCAGGGAACTGACCGGATGGCGCACCGGGTTGTAGTCGGCCCGGGTGGCACCCTCGACGACCCACGCCAACGTGAACAGTGGGCCCGCGATCACGCCGCAAACGAGCAGCGCTCGGGTGATCGCCGGGGGGCGAGCGGGCCGGGTGGCCGTCGGTCCCGAAGTCGACATGATGACATCGAGCATAGGACGTCCCGTGTCTCCCGCGGGTGTCGTGGCGGACTGGCCCGAACCGGCCAGGACGCGTGGCCAGATTGGTGCAGCTCGATTGACGTCGGATCGCAGGATCATCAGACTTCGGGACTCCAACGTTGTAAACAGTGTGGCGTACTACCACGCGACGTGAACGGGTGGAACCTGGAGGGGGACCGGATGTCGATCGGAGACCTGGGGGCGCACAGACCGACCCGGCGGGATGTTCTCCGCTCCGCAGGCGGCGCCGCGCTCGCCACGACGTCCTTGGTCGGATGCGACCTGTTGAGCACGGATCCGGCGAGCGACAGGAACGGGGGCCCGCGCGGCAAGAAGGGCAAGGAGGCGCCCGAACTCGCCGCCCAGGTGAAGGCCGGCGCACTGCCACCGGTCAAGAACCGTCTGCCGGAGGAGCCGCTCGTGGTCGAGCCAGCGCAGGAGGTCGGCGTCTACGGCGGGACGTGGAACACCTTCATCCAGGGCATCGACGGTGCGTCGGTCTACGAGAACATCGGCTACGACGGCCTCGTGCGCTGGGCACCCGACTTCACCGGCATCATCCCGAACGTGGTGTCCTGGGATGTGGCGGCCGAGGGCAAGGAATACACGCTCCACCTGCGCAAGGGAATGAAATGGTCGGACGGCAAGCCGTTCACCACCGACGACATCGCATTCGCATACGTTGACGTCTTCAGCAACAAGGAACTCTCGCCAGTCTTTCCCCAGTGGCTCGCCCCCGGAGGCACGCCGGCGAAGTTCGAGATGGTGGATGACGTCACGTGCAGGTTCACCTTCGCCGAGCCGCACGCGTTCTTTCTGGAGCACCTGGCAAGTCCGGAGGGCAACCTTCTCGCGGCGACGCCCAAGCACTACCTGCGACAGTTCCACAAGACCTACACGCCCGATGTCGACGCGCTCGTGAAGGAGGCGAAGCTCACCAAGTGGAGCGAGCTCTACTTCGGCAAGGGGGGAGACGGCACCTCTGGTCTTGCGATCTGGCAGAACCCCGACCTGCCCGTCCTTCTCCCATGGGTCGTCTCCACCGCGCTGACGAAGAATCGCCTGGTGGCCAAGCGAAACCCGTACTACTGGAAGACCGACCCCGACGGTAGCCAGCTGCCATATCTCGATCAGGTGGTCATCGAGGTGGTGACGAGTCCCGAAACCGCGACCCTGCGGGCGAGCAACGGGGAGTTCAGCCTTCCCTCGACCGACGTCCTGACGCCGGCCAACAAGCCGGTCTTCGCACAGAACGCCGAGAAGGGCGGCTACCACCTCATCGACCAGTTGACCTCGGACATCAACGGAGGTGTGATCTGCCTCAACCTCACCCACCAGAACCGGCAGCTGCGCGAGGTGTTTCAGAACAAGGACTTTCGGATCGGGCTTTCCTACGCCATCAACCGCTCCGAACTCATCAAGGCCGTGCACCAGCGTCAGGGCGAGCCCTATCAGTCGGCGCCCCGACCGGAGTCGGACTTCTACGACGAGCAGTTGGCCAGGCAGTACACCGAGTACGACGTGGCGAAAGCCAATGACCATCTCGACCGAGCCGGCTACACGGAGCGGGACGACAGCGGATTCCGGCTGCGTCCGGACGGCGAGCGGATCACTTTCACTGTCGAACTTCCGACCGGTTTCGACCCGAGCTACCCGTCCACAGCCGAGCTGATCCAGGGATACTGGAAGGCTGTCGGCGTCGAGATGAAGGTGAAGTCGCAGGGTGGGCCGCTGTACTGGGAACGACTTTTCGCCAATCAGCACGATGCAGTCATCTACAGCGCCGAGAACGGGCTGCGGGACGCGATTCTTGATCCTGGTTGGTTCTTCCCGGTGGGTGGCCGCTGCTACTACGCCCGGCAATGGGCGGACTGGTACGCCACCGATGGTGAGGCGGGCGAGAAGCCACCGGCCGCACCGCTCGAACAGATGGAGTTGTACGACACGATCAAGACGACCGCCGACGATGCCGAGCGGCGTCGGCTCTTTGGCGAGATCCTGCGCATTTCCGCCGACGAGTTCTACACCATCGGAACGGTACTGATCGCAGGCCGCTATTCGATCGTGCAGGACACGTTTCGCAACGTCCCCGAGCCGATTCCGGAAGGTTCGCTCTATCCCGACCCCGCGCCCGTGGGACCCGAGCAGTTCTACGTCAGGGACTGAGTTCCGGGTCACCGGCAGTGGTGTCCTCGGCGGGTGGGCGGAGCGAGTCTGTTGCCTCCATCGCGTCTTGGAAGATCTCGTTGTAGGCCGAGTTGGACAGCATCTCGACCGAGGTCTGGCGACCCGATGCGAGCTCGTCGGCCATTTCGCGTACTCGTGGGTCGCTCGACGTCAGCGCGGCGTCGATCGCTTCCTGGCGGGCGGCTCGGGCTCGACTTGTCAGTTCGTGGACCTTCACCCGGATCGCATCGAGGTCTGACATCGTGGTCACCACTTCTTCTCTGGATGGTCGTAGACGACGATCGACTCCATGCGGCAGGGCGGCTCCTCCTTGAAGAGTGGCCTGGCCCGCTCTTCAAGGCCCTCTTTCGCCAACCCCAGTGTCTGGGCAATGAGGTTCAAGGCGTGCTCGATCAGTTCGAGAGCCTCGCCGCCCTTGATGAACAACCGGGTCAGACCGGCCCAGCCAAGGGGAATCGCGAGGTCGAGGATGATATTGATGCACTGGCTCACGATCTGGTGTACCTCGAAGAGATGCTCGGCGATGCTCCGATAGCCGTCGAACAGATACGACTTGTAGTAGTCGATTTCCGCTTCAGTGGCGGCGGCGAAGCTCGCGAAATGGTCTTCCGCGGCTCCTTGCGCACGTCCCCGCCAGTAGTCGGCGAGATGAGTGTATTCCCTGGCTTGGAACGCCCACATGTGATGGACGGCAGTGCCGCATCGGCGCCATGCCTTGGCAGCGTCTCGCCAGGCCTCCCAGTTGCCGACGTAGAACTCCATCACCTCTTCGACCGGATCGATGCCGTAGCCGGCCTTGAGGATCTTCCGGACCCAGTGACTCGGACTCAGGAGGTTCGACCAGAAGTCCAGTTCCTTCTGAACGGAGTTGAGGTCTATCCCGAGATCGTCGTCGGCGTCCTTGCGCTCGGCTTCGGTGACAAGATCGACGACGCCGTCTTCGTCGACTTCGAAGACCACGTGTGGATCCTTGGCGCTGCCATCCGGGACACCGTAGTGATTGACGGTATCCGGATAATATTGCTCGAGCTTCTCGGCCGACTCGCGATCTGTGTAGACGTAGAAGTGGCCTGCGCTGTTCAATGCTTCCGCACTACCGTTGGCGACTCTCCTCATGTGGCCGAGGCGGACGTCTGCGCGAACGAGGAGGTAGGCGTGGAGCGTGCCGACGAGGTTTGCGGCGTAGGAGTTCGGCACATGAACGGCCAGCTGCCAGGCGCCGAGGTCGCCGCTGGTCAGATATCGCTGCAGGTACTCGGCGTCCTTCGCGTACTGGCCAAGAAGCGCGCTGTAGCCATACAACCCGTCGGGGTCGACGTAGAACGCCACCAGTCCTCCGTCTCGAAGACGCCTCGAAAGGACGAGCGTTCCAGACCCGCACTTACAGCGGACTTACATCGGACCGGCCGACACACGGGCGACGTCCCAGTCGGCGCCGAGCCGCCGGCGGTCGTGGGGTACCGGCGGCAGGCCTGTATCAGAGGGTGACCGGCAGTGACGCCAGCCGCCAGGTGCCCGGGTCTGGGACGTGGTCCACGTCCTCCGGCGGTACGGCCAACGCGAGATCCGGAAAGCGCCGCAGCAGCCCGGCGAGTGCGACCTCCGTTTCCACGCGGGCCACGGCCGACCCGAGGCAGAAGTGCGGACCGTGACCGAGGCCCAGGTGCCCCAGTGGTGTGACGGTCCGGCGGATGTCCAGCTGGTCCGGCTGGGCCCCGGTGCCGGCGAACGCCCGCGGATCCCGGTTGGCGGCGGCGACGGAAGCTGTGACCGGTGCGCCTTTGGCGACGAGGACCCCGCCGAGCTCGACATCCTCGCGTGCGTACCGGGGAATCGTCAGGAGAGTCGGACCGCACCAGCGGATCAGCTCCTCCACAGCGCGAGGGATGAGAGCCGAATCCGCACGTAGCGCGGTGAGCTGGTCGGGGTGGGCGAGGAGTGCGCGTACGGAATTGGCGATGAGGTTCGTCGGCGTCTGTCCCGCGAGGACGAGGTGCCAGACCAGGGTGACCAGCTCGGTGTCGCTGAGGCGGTCGCCGTCCTCGGCCTGCGCTCGGATGAGGTCGGAGAGCAGGTCGTCCGCGATCTCGTCGCGTCGGCGGGCGATCGCGGCTTTGGCGCCGTTGATGATTCCTGGGACTGCCTCGGCGAACCCCTGACCTACGCCTGCCGCGACCAGGGCGCCGTAGTCCCGCCACCGCGGACGGTCGGGCTCGGCGATGCCGACCAGCTCGCAGATCACCTCGATCGGCAGCGGCCGGGCGAAATGCCGCAGTAGGTCAACCGAGCCATCGCCGGCTGCCTCGCCGTTGCCGGGCAGACCGTCGAGCAGGATTTCGACGATCCGCTCGATCCGTGGACGGAACTCCGCGGCCCGGCGTACGGAGAATGCCGGCGCGACCAGCCTCCGCAGCCGCATGTGCTCGGGCCCGTTCATCTCGGCCATGGTCCGCATGTACGGCAGACATTCGGCGGGGATGCCGGGCGGCGGTGTGAAGCTGTCGGCGTTGATCTCGAACCGCGGATCGCTCAGCATCGCCTTCGCGTCCGCATGCCGGGTGACGACCCAGACCGGGCCGATGCCGGGGATCTGGATCCGCGCCATCGGCGACCGCTCGCGCGCCGCGCCGTAGGCGGTGAACGGATCGCGCAGGACCTCGATGTCGGTCAGATCAATCTCCGGCACGCCGTCCACAGCTAGCTCGAGATCGGTCATGTGCACTCCTTGCGATCTGTCAGATGATCATGGCAGATGTTCACATCATTTCAATGGTGACGGTATCTTGGCTCGAGCCGCATGGCAACGACCGGAAAGTCGACGTTTGCACCGGGGCCCCGGACCGGCCACCGCAGGAAGCAGGGGAACTCAATGGCCCGGCTCACCAGGGCGGAGATGCAGGGGCGCAACCGCGCGAAGGTGCTGGCCGCTGCTCGCGACGAGTTCATCGAGCGCGGATTTCGCGCGGCCAAGGTCGACAGCATCGCCGAGCGCGCGGAGCTCACCCGCGGTGCTGTCTACTCCAACTTTCCTGGCAAGCGGGCGCTCTACTTCGCGGTCCTTGCCGAGGACGCCGAACGTGTGCCCGAGGAGGCACTCCCGCCCGCCGGCGAGACCGTCCAGGAGGCGCTCGAGGCGTTCAGCCGTGCGTGGCTCGCCCGTCTTCCCCTCGCCACGGACACCCAGCGCAGCGCTGGCCTGCTCGGCATGGACCTGATGCCTGAGGTCGCGGCCGACGAGCGGACGCGCCATCCGTACGCACAACTGATGAGGCTCGACGCACTCGTGCTCGGGCTCGCGCTGGAGCGGCTACGCCCACCGTCCCGTGGCGCCGGCCGCCTGGTCGGGGTCGCCGAAGCCGTCCTCACGACGTTGCAGGGCGCCAGCCAGCTGGCCGCCACGGCACCCGGGTTCGTCGAGCCGTTCAACGTTATCCGGGCCTGCGGACAGCTGGCCGCTCTCGAACTCGACGAGCGGTGGCAGCCCACGCACCTTCCCTACGTTCCTCCTGCGCGAGCGGCCGATGACGGCTGGTCGCCGCTGCCTGCGACCGATGCGATCCACGGAGAGCCTGCGCGCCTCAGCGGCGACGGCGTGGTCGCGGTCCTCGGCCTGCACCGGCTCGCGGCCATCGAGGAAGCCGTGCGCGCCGCACCGTCCGGTGCCGACGTCACGGCGGTCCTCGTCTCCAGCGCGCCGCGCGAACTGATTCCCCTTGCCCGCTTGACCATCGCCGACTTCCGCGTCTGCCTCCGCCAGGCGTTCCCGCCGTCGACGTGGCCACGGTTGCAGATCGTGTACGACGAAACCGGTGCCCTTGCCGCCGCTGCCGGTGTCCCTGCGGTCAGCGACGCCACCGAAGCGGCCGTACGCATCGAGGCGGGCAGGATCGTCGCCCGCGCGGAAGGCTACGGTGCCTGCCACGCCGCTGCGACTGCGGGCGGCCGCGCCAGCCCGTGATGATGAAGGGGAAGGCGCCTATGCGGCGCAGAACCTCACGACACGATCACGTGTCTATGTGCGGAGTCTGTTGTTGCGTAACGGGTCGCGGTTCTTGTCTATCCAGTCGGGCGGAATGAACTCCGGCATGCCGTCGTCGGCGATACGAACCTGCCAGGCTCCTTGGTGGATGAGCCGGTGGTGGTATCCGCACAACAAGACGCCGTTTCCGACGGTGGTCGGTCCGCCATGGAGCCAGGCTGTGACATGGTGTCCGTCGCACCACGACGGCGGTCGGTCGCAACCGGGGAATGCGCAGCCGCCGTCTCGTAGCTCCAACAGTCGACGGGTCTTGCCGGTGAAGAGGCGGGTGCCGTCGGTGAGGGCCGGTTCGCTGTTGATGGTGCCCCAGAGGCTGATCTTGGCATCGCACGCCACGCGTTGGGCGGTACGAGCGGAGATCGGGGTGCCGGTGTGGAGCAGGGATGCGTAGCCGGTGCCGTTGATCAGGTTGGCGTCGGTGACCGTGATGACGAGGTGTGGTTTCTCTCCGGCGTGAGTGGGTGACTGTCCTGAGCCAAGGTAGCGACGGAGGAGTTCGTGGAACCCGTCGCCCATCGTTGCGCGCTGGTCCGCATGTCGGGTCCGTCTGCGGTCGTCGGTCGGGGCTTGGCAAGTGGTTCGAGGGCGACGCGAAGGAGCTCGGTGGTCTCGGCGTCGAGCTTGCCGCGGAGGAAACTGCTCGTGCTGTAGGGATCGTCACTGATGGACAGTTCCCGCCGGCGGAGTTCTCTGGCTTCCTGATCAGCGAGTGCGCAAACGCTCTTGCCGACCTGGCGACCGCTCGTGCAGGATCTGGGGGATGCGCTCGAAGTGAGTCTGGCCGTCTTGACCTTCGGCCCCGCTGCGATCCGTCGCGTGGGACCCGACTCGTTCTCGCTCCCCTCTGGAGTTCTTCCGTGTGCGCTTCGTACGTCATTCGTGAGTATCAGGACCGAGATGCCGACAGCTGGCTTCGCTGTCGGCTGCTGAGCTTCTTCCACACCAACTACTACGACGACGTCGTGACCGAACGTCCGGCCTATGCCCACCCGTCCGCCCGCCACGTGGCGGCGGCCGACAAGTCGGTCGTGGGCATCCTGGACGCCCAGGTCGATGGGGCAAACGCGACGATCGAGGTGCTCGCCGTGCATCCGGATCATGCGCGACGCGGCATCGCGACCGCGCTTCTGCGTAAGACGGAAGCCGCACTGGCACGCTACGCGGTGAGCACGCTCGACGCGTGGACCCGGGAGGACGTGCCCGCGAACCAGTGGTACCAGCGTGCCGGATTCGTCGAAAACTTCTCGTATCTCCATGTCCACAAGGTCGACGCTGACGACGCGACCGGCTTCGAAACCCCACCAGGGTTGAGCAGGCCGCTGACGGCGTTCATGCACGCGTCTCGAGATCACGAAGCGTCGCTGCGGCAGCGGTTCCGGCGGGTCTACGTCTGCCGGCGGTACGTCAAGACATTCAATGCTCCTCCCGACTCGATGAGTGACGGGGCGTAGCCGATGCACGTCACCTTGAACTCCGGGGCGCGTCCGCGCGGACGGACTGCCGTACGACCCATGGCTGCGTACGCATGTACGCGCCGGTGGCCAACTCGACGGAGTCGCGCCGACGTCCTGGGTAATCGCGGCCTCGCTCAGCCGGTGGCGCGGGTGGACGGGCCTGCCCGTCGACGAGGACGGTCCGGTCGATGTCCCGCACGCGTTGGTGCCGGTGCAGTGCGACACGCAAGCCGGGCACGCGGTCTACGTCGAACCCAACGTCTGGGTGCGCCACGCCGTCGGCGACCTGTCGCCCACGGCCCGGGATCTGGACGGCGGCGGCTACCTGTGGCCGATGGCCTGGAGCTCGTCCAGATCGGGACAAGATCGGGACAAACTCCAGACCCTGGGACAAGTCACCCGCCACGTGTCAGGTGCCGCCGCCGTTGATCGTTTCTCCCGGTCCGCTGGCCGTGACTGGTCGGTCCGCTTGGCCCGGAACCAACCAAGCCGGCAGGCTGACAAGCGACGAACCTCGACCGAAAGGACCACGCGATGCCCGACGCACCGCTCCGGGTCGGCATTCTCGGCCTCGGCAGAAGTGGATGGAACATCCACGCCGACGCCATCGCCGAGCACGACGGCTTCGACGTGACGGCCGTCGCCGATCCGGTCGAGGACCGGCGGGGGGAGGCGCGGGAACGCTTCGGCTGCGCGACGTACATCGAGCCCGAGGAGCTGCTCGCGAACGCCGATCTCGATGTCGTCGTGGTGGCCTCCCCGTCGCACACCCATGTTCCGTTGACGATCACCGCCCTCGAGGCGGGGCGCCACGTCGTCGTCGAGAAGCCGTTCGCCGGGACCGCCGCCGAGGTGGACCAGATGATCGCCGCAGCCAAGGCCGCCGACCGGGTGCTGACCTGCTACCAGCCGCGCCGGCTCGACGCCGACTTCGAGTACGTCCAGGAGGTCCTCGCGTCCGGGCGCCTGGGCGATCTCGTGATGGTCCGTCGTACGTCCCATCGGTTCCAACGGCGCGCGGACTGGCAGATGCTGCGGAAGTACGGCGGCGGCGAACTCTCCAACACGGTGCCGCACCTGATGGACCAGGTGCTCCTGCTTCTCGGCGACGGACCGATCGAGGTGTACGCCGACCTGCGGCACACGGTCGGTCTCGGCGACGCCGAGGATCACGTCAAGCTCTGCTTGCGCGGCGGGAGTGGCCCGTTGGCCGACATCGAGTCGAGCTTCTGCGTGGCGCTGCCGCAACCCGCGTGGCAGCTCTCCGGCACGACCGGAGCGCTCGTCGGCGACGGTACGACGTTCACGCTGCGGTGGTTCGATCCGGACTCGCTGGGCGCGCTGGAACTCAACGAGGGTCCGGCAGCGGGACGGCGGTACGGCACGGGTGAGCAGATCAGCTGGGAGGAGGAGGTCCGCACGCTCGGCCGCAGGACCCGCTCCGCGGCGCTGCGGTACTACGACAAGCTCGAGTCGACGCTTCGCGAGGGGGCCGACGTGTTCGTGACGGCTGCGAGCGTACGGCGCCAGATCCAGATCATCGAGGACGCCCGCCGGCAGACCGGGTTCGCGTAGGCGGGCCACGGTGGGCGAGGGAGTCACCTCTCGGGTTCAGCGACGGTTCCGGTCGGCGGCACGTGGTGTGTCGCCGACCCCGCTGGGGTGGTCGGTTGGTCGCGCCGCTCTGCCGTACGACGCGACCAAACTCCTTCGTGCGGGGTCCTACCAGGCGTAGTCCTCCGGCGCGGTCTTGTGACCGGGGAAGATCTCGTCCAGGCGACCCAGTGCCTTGTCGTCCAGCTTGATCTCGAGTGCGCGCTCCGCGGCGTCGAGTTGGTCCATGGTGCGGGGCCCGATGATCGGCGCCGTGACCGCGGGCTGCGCGAGGATCCAGGCGAGTGCGACGTCGCCGGGCTGGTGACCGAGCTCGGCGGCGAGGCTCTCGAACTGCTCGAGCTGCGGCCGGTGGCGTTCGATCGCCTCGGCCTGCTGCCGGCGCTTTCCTTCGACCTTGCCGAGGACGCCCCCGAGCAGTCCGCCGGCGAGCGGCGACCACGGAATGATGCCGAGGCCGTAGTGCTCCGCGGCGGGGATGACCTCGAGCTCGATGGCACGGGTGAGGAGGCTGTACTTCGACTGCTCGCTGACCAGGCCGAGGTAGTTGCGCTTCTCCGCCGCGGCCTGCGCCTGGGCGATGTGCCAGCCGGCGAAGTTGCTGCTGCCGACGTAGAGGACCTTGCCCTGGGTGACGGCGACCTCGAGGGCCTGCCAGATCTCGTCCCACGGCGTGTACCGGTCGATGTGGTGGAACTGGTACAGGTCTACGTAGTCGGTCTGCAGCCGCTTGAGGCTCGCGTCGAGGTTCCGGCGGATGCTCAGGGCGGAGAGGCGCCCGGAGTTCGGCCAGTTGTTGGCCATGTCGCCGTAGACCTTGGTGGCGAGGACGGTCTTCTCCCGCCGCCCGCCGCCCTGGGCGAACCACCGGCCGATGATCTCCTCGGTGCGGCCACGATGACCCTCGCCCCCGTAGCCGTTGGCGGTGTCGTAGAAGTTGATGCCCTTGTCGTGGCCCGCGTCCATGATCGCGTGCGCGTCGGCTTCGGAGGTGTGCGGTCCGAAGTTCATGGTGCCGAGGCAGAGGCGGCTGACCTTGAGGCCGGTGCGACCGAGTTGAGTGAAGTCCATGGTGCCCATCTTGCGCGCCTTCCCGGTGAGACGTCCAACAGAAGAATCCGCTCGGTTTCAGCAGTCCCACTGCTCAGTCACCCGACGGATGGTCACAAGCCACCACGTCCGGGCCATAACCTCCCAATCGCCGCTGAACGCCCAGCAGAGTGGCCGCACGTGGACGTGCCGGCAGGGAAGCGCACCGGCACGCCGGGCTCGCCGTGAGATTCTGGCGGGCATGACTGTCCGCGACATGTTGGCGGGCGTGCTTGTGCTGGTGGGGAGCCTGGCTGTTCTCGCCGCCGTCCCCGTGATCTGGGCGGGCCAGGAGCTGCGCACCGAGGGGTACGCCGAGACCGCCGGACCGCTGATCAAGGATCCTGAGATCCAGGCGGCCATCGCGACCCGGGTGACCGACGACATCCGACGACAGGCCGACCTGCCGAAGATCGTCGACGGCACCGTCGATGCCCTTGCCGGCCTGGGGATTCCGCGCTCTCTGGTCCGCCGGCACCTGGGCAGCGTCCTCGATCCGACCGAGGCGGCACTTGCGGCGCTCATCGAGAAGGACGTCCGCGAGACGCTCGACAGTCCGGTCGCGACGCAGGTCTGGACGACCGCGCTGAGGGACGCCCGGGACGCCATCGCCACCGGCTCACCGCGCAACACCCCGATCATCGTCGAGCTGACTCCGCTGGTGGAGGAGGCGAAGCGGCGACTGGTCGACGACGGGTTCGACGCCGTCCGGGACGTACGCTCGCCGTCGCTTCGGTTCGTGGTCGTCGAGTCCGCGCCTCTCGCCGAGGCTCAGAGGTGGTACGACGTGGTGGCGATTCTCGGGGTGATCCTTCCCGTGATCGGGGCCGGAAGTTTCCTGGTGGCGCTTGCCGCGTCGCCAAGCCGGCGTACGCTCCTGGCGGTCTTGGCCGGGACCACGGTCGCGATGGCCGTCCTCGTCCTCGGAATCGCCATGGCCCGCGAGCCGACCCTGACCTCGCTCGCCCCCGACCAGCGGGTGCTCGGCGAGGCGGCCTACGACGCGTTCGCGGCGTCGCTGCGCGCTCTTGTCTGGTGGGTGTTCGGGATCGCTCTCGGCCTCGCGTTCATCGTCCGGTCCCTGCCCGACCGCCGAGACAGCAGGAGCGGCGTGCGGCCGGCTGGTTGGGCGAGTCGCATCCACGACCGCGTTTAGCCGCCGCTGATAGCGGAAGACCTGACATGGTGAAGTCCTCGTCTGTCGATGCCATCTGGAACGACTGGAAGGCAGCCGTCAACATGACGGCAAAGGAACTCGAGCGGTGGCTCGCCACCGAGAAGTCCCAGTCGGTCGGCCAGCGCCGCGACGGCGGCGAATCGACGGGCCACGAGTCCGGCCGAAAAATCGTCACGCTGCTGGGCAAGAACAAGAACGAACTGACTGATGAGGACGTCGACCACATGCGCAAAGTCGTCGGCTACGTCAAGCGTCACCTCGCGCAGCGTCCGGCCAAGGACGTGACGGAGAGCCGGTGGCGGTACTCGTTGATGAACTGGGGCCACGACCCGCTGAAGCACTGACCAGGAGGGCCCTACAGCCGCGTTCTCGCCGCGCGCCAGAGAGCCTGCACGCTTGCGTACCATCCGAGGACGTACGCTCCTCGAAGCTCGGGTGGTTGCCGCCGAAGATCGTTGGACTGGAAGGCCTCGGGCAGTTCGTCCTCCCAGCCTTCCAGGTCTTCCGGGTCGAAGTCCGCGACGCGAACCTGGTCGAGTTCGGACCAACTCTCCTCGAACGCCCGCAGGTCCTGGAGCGTTGCCGTTTCCTGCGCCCAGGTTTCGCCGTCTCTGCGTCCGCGCTGGTACCAGCGATCCTTCCAGCCCTGTTGTGCCTGCAGCCGCTCGACGAGCCGCGCGACCTTCGCCTCGTCCACGTCCGGGGCCAGCGTCTGGCCTTCGATCATGCCCAGCTCCTTTTCCAGCGCGATGGCGCACACCTTTGACGCGTTCACCCGATCGCGAAGGCGCTCCAGGCGCTCGTTCAGTTCGTCGGGAATGCTGATGTTGCGTCGAGCCATAACCCCTCATCCACTCGCGAGCGACCCCCAGGCTAACTGTAGGTGTGTATGATGCGCAACTGTCCAACTGATACACACTCGCCACGCGTGAGCTACCCGGCTGGTCGCGGCTCATCGGCCGGGACCGCATGGTCTGGCGCGGTGATGTGGCGATCGGTGGCGCGCAGTGCCTCGTGGTCGGCGGGCGTTCGTTCGACCTCGGCCGTGCAGCCGAGCCGATCGCACTCACAGGCGAACGGCAACAGCAGCGGGTCCGGTGGACCGGTTGGTCCGATGTCGGCGAGCCATGCCCTGACATTGGTGATCATGGTGTCGTTCTCCGACCGTCGGAGAGCCCGGCGCTGCCGCCCAGTTCGTGCCCGCGGAGCGTTCGCGAGCGGGTGTGCCAGGAGGTCCGCCGCATGGTCGATCATGGTCGGCAGGTCTCGTGCGCCGTCGACCTCCACGACGCGTAGGCCGTGGGCGGTCGCCTCCGAACGGACCCGAGCGTCGAGAAGATCGTTGCGGGCCAGCAGCTTCTCCTGGACGCGCTCGGCGTCGGACGTGGAGCGCGAGGCATTCCAGCGCGATGCCAGCGCGGCGCGCCGAAACTCCGGGGTCGGCAGAAGCCAGAGCCCCCAACCCGGATCCGGCAAATATGGTGCAACGAGCTCGGGGAACAACTGTGGCCCTTCGACGATCACCGCAATGTCGGTCGGCATGGCGCGCAGGTCCTCGAGGATCAGCGGAAAGCCATGCACAGAGCCCTCCACGAACCTGTCCACGAGATTCTCTACGCTTGGTGTGAGCCAGCGTTGGTCATGGGTCTCCGCCGCGGCATCGGCATGGAGCTTGCCTTTGGCGATGAGGCGGTCGCGGTGTGCGTACCCCCATGCGTCGATGCGATACCACGCCAGGTCAAAGCGGTAGGCGAGGGCCCGGGAGACGGTCGACTTGCCTGCACCGCTGCCACCGCCGATCCAGATCACGGGCGGAAGGTCGCGGAATTCCGGTGCTGGCCTATCCGTCGTCTGCTGGAACACCATGCCGGCAACTGTGGCTCCTCCTCCGGAAAATGTGAAGTCTTGTTATCCGCGGGTCGTTCATGGTGTATTTGAGGAGAGGGACCACCGCGCTCGTAGTGGTCGGCGAATTCCGTCGCTCATCCGGCGGCCCCGGTGGGCTAGCTCTCGCAGGGGTCCGGTGAAACCCCGGACCGATATGGTCCCCGATCATGCGTCGCCATGAACCGAACGACTACGTCTGCCCGTTCTGCCGGCTGCTGTGTGGCGAGGACACCGACATCAGTACGCCCGGCGGGATCGTGCATCAGGATGAGCACGTCGGCGTGATTGTCAATCCAGCAAGCTGGAACGGCCGGCCGGGCCATCTCATGGTCGTCCCCGCACGGCACGTCGAGAACCTCTACGTGCTCCCGGACGACCTTGGCGCACACCTGCTACCGGCCGCGCGGCGAGCCGCGTCCGCGTTGCTGACGGTCGACCGATGCGACGGCATTGCCGTACGCCAACACAATGAACCCGCGGGCGGTCAGGACGTGTGGCACCTGCACATCCACGTGATCTCCTGCTGGGATGGCGAGGAGTTCGGCGCGGCCGGGGCGACGAGGCGCACCGCGAGCCTGGTTGAGCAACACGAGCGGGCCGCCGCGCTCCGGCCTGCTTACGCCGCTGCGACGTAGCGACGCAGACCGCTCATGCGTACGTCATCTGGTGTCGACGGCGAGCCGAATGCCCAACGCAACAAGGACTCCACCGGTCACGCGTTCCATCCACTGGTGGACGCGCGGCCGGAGCAGGATCCGCATCCGGTGTACGGCGTAGATGAGTGTCGAATACCAGAACATGTCCAGCGTCACGATGACGAGCGCCATTGCCAACGCGGCGGGAAGGACTGCGGTCCCTGGCTCCAGGAACTGTGGGAAGAGCGCCACGAAGAACACCGCCAGCTTTGGATTGCACACGCTCGTGACGAGACCGATCCGACTGCCCGCCAAGGCCGCCCGTATCCGGCCCACCGGCTGGCGGGTACGCGGGTCGACACCGATCGGCTCGCCCTCCCGCCTGCGGGCGAGCAGCGACCGGAGGCCCAGGACGACGAGGACAACGGCTCCGGTGATCCGCAGCACGTCGTATGCGATCTGTGAGGCGAGGATCAGGGCTGAGACGCCGACGGCCGACAGTCCACCCCACAGAAGGACACCAATGCTGTTGCCGGCCACAGTGCCCTGCGCCGCTGCCCGACCGTCCTTCGCGGCCGTACGCACGATGGCCGCAGTGGCGGGTCCCGGCGTGACGGTGAGGAGGATCGCGACGAGCAGGAACTCAGGAATCGACCGCATCGGGGCAGGCTACCCGCGGCCGCTCACTCGCCGCACCGCGATAACGGCCGTCGGCAACCGCGCGCGTTACCGACCGACTCAGGCCCTTGTGCGCGGGTTGCCGCCCATCCCGCTTGCTCGAGAATGATCCGCGCGACCTCGGAAACCTCGCGCGCGACCGGATGCAGGTTCTGACTGATTGATACGAGGTGAGCAGGTCACGGGCCTCGGAGCCTGACAGCGCCTGTCGGTGGTGGGCACCACAATGGCGCGGCATGGGTAGACGATTCACGGGATGGCCCGAGGAGGCCTTCGACGTCCTGCTCCGGCTCGAAGGTGACCCGGCGGTGGTCGTCCGCGAGAGGCATCGCAAGGACCGCGACCGCCTGGTGCGGGAGCCGATGATCGCGTTGCTCCAGGACCTCGCCGACATCGAGCCGGTGTACGACGACTTCTCGGTCTGGGGTTACGGTTCGCATCCTTGGCCCTGGCAGCACCAAAGTGGCGTGATCCGGCTGGAGGGGCGCATGGAGTTGGGCATGCGCTTCGACCTCGACGGCCTGGGGATCCACGGCGGCTGGGTGATGGCGAGGCCAGGTCAGGCCGAGCTGTTTCGCGCCGCGGTCGCCGACGACGCCAGTGGCAAGGAGCTCACCGACATCGTGGAAGTCCTTCGGGAGCAGGGATTCGAGGTGTCCGGCGATGTCATGAAACGGACCCCGCGCGGCTATCCCGCCGATCATCCGCGAGCCGGGTTGCTGCGACATCGCACGCTGGTTGCGGCGCGCGAGCTGGGCTGCGACGAGTGGCTGCACACTCCTGAGGTGCTCGAGCGGGTCCGGGAGGTCTACGACGGGATGCGCCCGCTGACGGCCTGGCTCGCCACCCACGTCGGCAGGTAACGGTGGGTGAGCGCTGGCGGGAACTCTTCCAGTTGACCGGTGGCGTGCCCCCGCCGCCGGTGGAGTTGCTGGAGTGGCCAGATCCCGAGCCCGTCCTGGCCGTGACGCTTTACCGACTTCCGCCCGAGCGCGAACGTCTGCTGTCCCCGCTGCTCCCTGCGCCGGGCGCGACCGGGTGGGAGACGGCACGCGCGCTGACGGAGTGGGTGAGCGGGCGGTGGCAGCACGCCAACGACCACGTGGAGCGGTACGACGCCGTCGAGATCCTCGCACGCGTCGACGCGGGGGCGCGGTTCGCCTGCGACGAATACTCCGTCGTGCTGTGCCATGCACTCAACGCGTACCGGATTCCGGCCCGCTGGTTGGGGCTTTTCCGCCGCAATCACCACGCCGGCGTGGCGGCGGCGCATTCAGTGGCGGAAGCGTGGATCGACGAACTGTGCCGGTGGGTCGTTCTCGACGGTCAGAACGGCGCCCACTGGGTCGACGACGCGGGCGAACCCCTTGGCGTGATCGAGTTGCAGGAGGCATTCCATCGCGGCGGCGCGCGACCACGGTTCCTCAACGCGGCGGGGTCGGTTGACGACGCCGACTTCTGGTGGCAGTACTTCGCCAGTGCGCAGACGACCGGGCTGACGTCACCGCCGTCGTCCGATCTGTCCTGGGCAAGCGACTCGTACTCCCCGATCTTCCAACAGCACTTCCTGCTGGGCACCGAGCGACTGCTCAGGAGTGCGCGGCACGCCTACCCCGACCTGTCGTCGGTCTGGATCGGTGTCGCCGGATCTGCGGAGCGGCCGGCGCTGACGTTCGGGACCGATCACCCTTACCCACGGGGGTTCGCGGTGGCCGACGGCCGCGGTCTTGCCGACCTGCCGGCTCGGGAGCCGATGTGGCCACTCGACATGAGTCCCGGCGACCATGTAGCTGAGGTCAGCCTGCTCAGCCCGTACGCCCGGATGCCGGCTGGTCCCGTGCGCTACCGGGTCGGATGACGCCCCTTCGCTCGCAGGGTCAATTGGTTTGCGCCGAGTCACGAAAGCTTGCCACGCTGGCGAGATGAGCCACGATGGCCGAGACGGCCGAGGTGATCCGATCGTCGACGCGCGGGATGTTGTCGTCGAGACCTTTCCCCATGCGCGTTGGGCGCTCCTGTCCGGCAGTGTCATCACGACGCACCGCACGGCCGGTTCCGACCTCGACATCGTGGTGTTGCTGCCCGATGGCGACCCGGAGGCACCGCACCGTGCCTCTCGGCACTTTCGTGGCTGGCCGGTCGAGTTGTTCGTCCACGACGAGGAGACGCTTGCCCACTACCTGACCAAGGAACTGCCAGATCGGCGCCCGGCCCTGAACCGGATGGTCGCCACCGGTGTGCACCTGGTCGGCGATCGCACACATTCCGGTGAGATCCAGACTCTGTGTACGAACGTCCTCGCGGGCGGTCCGGCTCCGTTGACCGATACCGAACGCAACCGAATCCGTTACCAGCTCACCGATCTGCTCGATGATCTGACCCACGCCACCGATCCGGCGGAACGAACGGTGGTCGCCGCCGCGGCCTGGGCCGCTGCTGGCGAACGGGTCCTCGCCCTCAACGGGCGCTGGACCGGTACCGGGAAGTGGCTGCTGCGCGAGCTCATTGCCTACGATCCCGAGCTTGCCGAACGCTGGCTCGCGGCTCACGCCGACCCCACCGCGATCGCCCGCTTCCTCACCGGTGTACTCGACCGGTCCGGCGGGCCGCTGTTCGCGGGTTACAAGGAGCCGGGCGAACGCCCCTCGCTGCGGCCCTGAAACGGTGGGGTGCCTCGCCTTATCGAGGGATGTCGCGGAGGTGGTGCCGGAACGACACCTGGTGACCGTTGTCACGCGTACCGCCATCGGGCGTCCAGCCGGCCGAAAGGTAGAAGCGCTGCCCGCGGTCATAGTCGGCGAGAGTCCACAGGATCGCCTCGCGGTAGCCGTCGTCGCGAAGTGCGTCGAGGGCGGTACGCATGAGCACGGTGCCGACGCCGCTGCGCCAAAGGGCCGGATCGACCGCGATGGTGTCGACCTCGCCGAGGTCGGGGTCCACCGGGTCGCGGCTGGGCCCGATGCCGACGAAGCCGGCGACCACACCGGACCGAGCGGCGACCCACCATCGGGGTGCACGCGGGGTCGTCGCGATGCACGGTCCTGTCTGGGCTCGGACCGACGTGGCGGCAGGCTGCGGATCCACGGAAGCCGCCGTGGTGAGGGTCGCGGTCCAGCGGTCGATCCGGTCGTCGTCGAGCGCCTGAGGCGGCATCAGGTCACCGAATCCTGCGTTCCACGAGTCGACGTAGATCTGCGCCACGCGCGCGGCGTCGGCGCCCGTCGCGGTTCGGATCGCGATGTTCACAGCGGACAAGTCTGCCCGAGGCAGGAGTCTCGGGGCACCTCTGCGGAGAGGGGTTCCCTCGCCGTCGCCGCGTTGCGCAACCACCACCTCCGCCAAGGCCCGACGGTCACAGGAGGCGGCTCTCACCCAACCGGAGGTGGAGATCGATGACACTTCGGATGCCGGAGCGGATCACCCAGTGGAGCTTGTACAGAGTCCAGTACGCCCAGTACATGCGTAGCAGCTGCGGGGTCATCGTGGTCTCGAGGGCCTCATCCACCCGGTCGATGGCCTTTCGTTCAACACCGTTGTATCCGCCATCCGGAGCCGCCGCGGCCCAGGTGAGGTCGAAGCGGAGCCCGACGAGTGCGAAGTGGCGGTCCCCGCGCGCCACGCCGAAGTTCCAGTCGACGACGCCGGTGATCTGGCCGGAGTCGTCGAAAAGGACGTTCGGCACCGTGAAATCGGTGTGGACGAGATCATTGCCCACCATCTCGTGCCGCTCGGCGTTGCCGACTTCGCGGATCCGCCGGAGCAACCGTCGGCTGCGGTCGCTGTAGCCCGCCAGGGTCTCGTGCCGGGGGAACACCGGACCGCTCCTTCGCAGGTACAGAGGCGGGATCGCGACGTCGGGCCGATCGGCCAACAGGCCGGCGAAGCGTTCGTTGATCGCCAGCATCGCCTCGATCGCGTGGACGTCCGTACGCCTCGGCGGTGACCCAGGCAGGCGTTCCTGCACAACTGCCGCGGTGCCGTCCGCGAGTTCCAGAACGAGGTCGTGACGGGGAACCGGCAGACCCGCGGCGCGGACCGTGGCGAGGACCTCGGCGGTCTGCCGCGCCGGCTGCGGCGGAATGGGCGCGTGGGTGACCACGCCGTCGCGGCCGTCTGGCCAGCGTACGAAGGCCGCGCCTCCGCTCTCGCCCTGTGCCGCGACCTCGACGAAGGACAGGCCACTGCCCGTCCGGTCGTTGATCTCCGCGATCCACTCTCGTGGGCCGTCGCCCATGTACCCGCCTCCAGCTTCGTCGTGTCCTGTCACGTCGCGCCACCCGCCGGTCCGCTCGATCAGCCGATCGCTGACCGGCTGGCCAAACCTCGGCAGAAACTGGCTCAGCGGGTCGGGCAGTCGAGGCCGATGTGTGGGCGGACGCGTGGACGGAGTCGACCCTGCCAGAGCGCTCCTGACACCTGGTGTCAGGAGTGCGTGGCGTTCGCAGGAACGACAGTCGGACACGTGGGGACCATGAGGCACGCTCCGAGCGTGCCGGAGCCGCGCTTTACCCGGCGGGGCGAGCCGTGATGATGGAAGCAGCCTCGACGAGGTCTTTTGCCCGGCGTTGTGCTTGGGGGTGTTCGCTTCGGACGAGGATCGCCGGGATGCCGGCGTGCTCGGCGCCGACGACATCCGCCTGAAAGTTGTCACCGACCATCCACCGCGTGCGGGGATGGCCGGCGGCGCGGAGAGCGCACCGGTATGCCTCAGGGTGCGGCTTCTCGTAGCCGATTGCCGCTGAGCACACGACAACCTCGACGACCTGGTTCAGTCCGAGCAGACCGAGGTTGGTCTCGAGCTGCGGGACGTTGTTCGAGAACACGGCATGCCGCCAGCCGTCGTCCCGCAGCTGTTGGAGAACGGGAATGGTGTCCTCGAAGAGACCCCACCGCGAGCCATCGGCGTAGAACCTGCCCGCCGAGTGCGCCAGCTCGGCGGCCGTCTCGACGTATCCAACACCTTTGAACGCCTCGGCAAATACCGCTTCCAACTCGGCCCACCACTCGGCGGCCGACACCCGGCCCATGCGGGCCGTAGCCTAGCGTTCCGTCGAAGTCCCAGAAGATGACGCCAGCGCAGGTCACAACCGCCATCCCGAGTTGTCGCGCAGCAGCCACAGGTAGCGCACGGAAGGCGGGTCCCTAACCGGCGAGGACAGAGTTCACGCGGTCGACGGCAGTGTCAGGCGTTGGTTCGAACGGCCGCTGAGTGATCTCCTCGGCAAGAGCGATGTACCTGGCAGCTGTTGCCACCCGCACATCGTCTGGAAGCGCCGGTGGCGTGCCATCGCCATCGAACCCACGCTCCACGAACCACTCTCTCAGGGGCTCTTTGTCGAGCGAGCGTTGGTCCTTGCCGTCCTCGAACAAGGACTCGTACGTGTCGGCATACCAGTAGCGCGAGCTGTCCGGCGTGTGCACCTCGTCGATGAGGAAGACGTCCCCGCCGAGGACACCGAATTCGTACTTGGTGTCAACGAGGATGAGCCCCCGTTGGGAGGCCACCTCGGTTCCCCGAGCGAACAGGGCGAAGCTGAGATCGGCAATGCGGTCGAACAAGGAGGCAGTGATCAGTCCCTCGCCGATGGCATCCGCCCGACTGATATTGCGGTCGTGCTCGTCGAGCTTGGTCGCGGGCGTAAGGATCGGCTGTTGCAGCCGTTCGTTCTTGCGCAACCCCTCCGGCAAGCGATTGCCGGCAACCTCGCGCTGACCGGAGTCGTAGTTGAACCACAACGACGTCCTCGTCACTCCGGTGATGTACGCCCGGACGACGAACTCGAGCGTGACGAGCTCGCACTCACGAACGCGGATGACATTGGGATCAGACACCTCGAGCAGGTGGTTCGGAACGATGTCCGCCGTGGCGTCGAACCAGAAGTTTGCGATCGCGTTCAGTGTCTGGCCCTTGAAGGGGATGGTGCCCAAGATCCGGTCGAACGCGGACTGCCGATCGGTCGTGACGATCGTGCGAACTCCGCCGCTGACGTAGCTGTCGCGAACCTTGCCCGCATGGGCGACACCCAGGTGTGTGAAGGACGTCCGCTCAAGTGTCCCAGACAGCTCCTTGGCCATCCGCTCGTCAGATACCACTCTCTCCCCTTGTGGGCCGCGCTCGGTCGGAGCGTAGTTACGCGCTACTCCGGACGCCTGAACATAACAGAGCCGCCGAGTCCGGTGGCTTCTACCGTCGTTGGTGCTCGACCCGGCCCGCCTCGACCAGCTGTTCGGCCCGGTGGAACCCCGGGCAGCTTCCCCCTACCTCTTCCAATCAATCATCGTCGACGGCCGAATACAAGACTTGAATTCTGCCGACGTACGGACGGAACATCGACGTGCCTGTTTCCCGAGAATGGAGGACCATGTGCGGGTCACCGCCGATGATCTGGACGCCGTGATCACCTGCGTGGACGACAGTCTTCGCCCGGCAGTGGACAGGAACTGGACGGTTCGTGCGGGGACGCTGGACTGGACGTGCTGGTCGACCGCTGAGCACCTCGGTCAGTGTCTCGCGCACTACGCGTCCCAGTTGGCGATCCGGGCTCGTACGCGATACGTGCGGTGGGCCGCCGGGGCGATGAACGACGCGCCTCCTGATGGCGTCCTTGACTTCGTGACGGCGACCGGGCGGATTCTCGCAATGGTGGTTCGCGCCTCGCCGCCGCAGGTACGCACCTACCATCCGTACGGAATGGCGGATCCGGCAGCATCCGCAGGCGGGGGATGCGTGGAAGCGCTCGTTCATGCACACGACATCGCCACCGGGCTCGGCGTGGACTTCGCACCACCTCCTGATGTGTGCGGACGTGTCGTCGCCCGGATGTTTCCCCATCACGAATCGAGGCTGGCCCAGGCCGACGTGGACCCATGGACGGCGCTGCGGTGGTTGACGGGGCGGGTTGATGCACCCGGTCTGCCCGAACTCAGCGTCTGGAGGTGGCGATCCACTCCACTGAACGAGCCGTGGATCATCGCACCGCCTGCGCCTCGCGCCTTCTGACCTCACGTGTGCGTACGCGGCGTTCTTGCCTCGTGTGACAAAGGCCAACGGCACAAGGAGATACATGTCCAGAGGAGACGCGCCCGGCACCATTGTCATCCTGAACGGAACCCCACGCTCGGGAAAGTCCAGCATTGCTGCGGCGATCCAGGAGCGGTTCGCGGGCGTGTGGATGAACCTCGGAGTCGACACGTTCAAGCGAATGACCCCAGCGCGCTTCCAGCCCGGATTAGGGCAGCGGCCGGGTGGCGAACGACCCGATCTCGACTCACTCGTGGTGACGCTGTATCGCGGCATGTACGAAGCAATTGCCACGCACAGCCGGCTGGGCGTCAACGTGGTGGTCGATGCGGCGCACCATGACGCGTACTCTGTCCCGCGCGGGATTCTCCAGGCGAGTGCTCACCAGTTGACCGGACTGCCTGCCTTGTTCGTCGGCGTCCGATGCCCGGTCGAGGTGGTCCTGGAACGCCGCCGCGCCACGTGGGGTGGCGTCGGCTACGCGCAGGGCACCGTCCGCGACCCGGTGAAGCTGTGGGAACAGGCAGTGCACGAACCCGGGGTGTACGACCTCGAGGTCGACACGTCGGTACTCAGCCCCGAGGGATCAGCCGACCAGATTCGCCAGCGCCTGGACAACGGCCCACCGCCGTCGGCGCTCGATCGCCTCAGGGCGCAGGCGAGCTCCATGTGAGAGCAGGGAACACGTCCATGACCATGAAGGGAAAGTCGCGTATACGCCGCAAGACTTTCATGATCACGATCATGATCACCCCCAGACCTCGCGGGCGGTCTCGACGGTGAGCCGCAGCTTCGCGACCTCCTCGTCATAGGTCAGCACGTTGCCTTCCACCGTCGAAGAGAACCCACACTGCGGCGACAGGCACAACTGGTCGAGCGGCACGTAACGGGCGGCCTCGTCGATCCGACGCTTGAGCGTGTCCTTGTCCTCCAGCGCGCCCTTCTTGGTGGTGACGAGGCCGAGCACGACCTGCTTGCCGGGCGGTACGAACCGTAGCGGCGCGAAGCCGCCCGAGCGGTCGTCGTCGTACTCCAGGAAGAACCCGTCGACGTCCAGTTCGGAGAACAATGCCTCGGCGACGAAGTCGTACCCTCCCTCGGCCGCCCACGACGAGCGGAAGTTGCCGCGGCACATGTGCGTGGTCACCCGCAGGCCGTCGGGCCGGTTGGCCAGCGCGGCGTTGATGGTGCGGATGTACTGCTCGTGCTGGTGCTCGGCGTCCCCGCCCATGCTGGCGATCAGTTCCCGCTGCTTCGGGTCGTTCAGGTAGGCCAGGCTGGTGTCGTCGAGTTGGAGGTACGTACATCCGAGGTCGGCGACGCGCCGCACCTGCTCGGCGTACGCGCTCGTCAGGTCCGCCCAGAAACCGTCGAGCTCCGGATAGACGCATCGGTCGATGGCGGCCCGCCCGCCGCGATAGTGGACCATGCTGGGCGACGGGATCGTCAGCTTCGGCGTCTGGGCGGAGCTGGCGTTGTCGCGCAGGAAAGTGAACGCGTCGGCGAAGATCGTGTCGGCCAGCGTGATCCGGTCGTGGACCTTCAGCGCTGCGGACTCGAAGTCCAGCTCGCCCTGCTCGTTGCGGAAGTGCACCATGAGCTTCTCGTCGGTGGGGTCGATCCCGCCGAGCTGGTAGATGAAGTCCATGTGCCACGACGTACGCCGGAACTCCCCGTCGGTCACGGTCTGCAGGCCGACTTCTTCCTGCATGCGTACGACATCGCGGATCGCGGTGTCCTCGGCGGCGCGCAGGGTGTCGCCGTCGATCTCGCCGGCCTTGTGCCGTCGGCGCGCATCGAGGAGCGCGGCGGGCCGCAGCAGGCTGCCCACGTGGTCGGCGCGGAAGGGCGGCGAGGTACGAGTCATCGTGGTGACCTCCGGGCTCGAACGTACAGACAGGTGCCGCGCCGGTCGGCGCGACGAGCGACCCCGATCAACTGGCCCGATCAACTGGCCCGATCAACTGGGCCGATCAGCTGGGCCGATCAGCTGGGCCGGCCGACTTGCCCCGCCGACTGACCTGGCCGACCGACCTGGCCGACCGACCTGACCGTCCTGGTCGACTGCCTGACAGGTGACGCGGCAGGCTGGGACCACGAACGCCGCGCGGACTGACGCGGCCGCCAGCTTAGGACGGGCTCGCGCCGCCGACAGTGGCCCTTCCGTCTGACGGAAGCCGGCCTGGCGCCTTCGCGTCCGACAACGACGGCGGCGAACGCGCGGAGGCGACGGGCGCGCAACTGACCCGGCTCGCCAATCGCCCGGGGGCCTGGCTGTCCATCTCCGCCTGCGGCGGCGTGCGGACCGCCCTGGGTCCTGGAACTCTGTGCGAATGACCGCCAAGCCCACAGTGGAACCTGCACAGCCTGCTGGTGGATCCGCCACGCCTGCTGGTGGATCCGCCACGCCTGCGGGTGGATCGGCCACGCCTGCGGGCGGAGCAGGTGTGCCGTCGGAGAGTCCAGCCGCGAGGATTGGTGGCCAGGGAGGCGTGCCGGCCCGCCGGCCCGCCACACCTACGGCGGCCGGCAAGGTGCTCGGTGTGATCGGAGCATTCACGACGGACGCCGACGCGCTCACCCTTTCAGCGATCGCGCGCAAGGCCGGGCTGGCCCTTAGCACGGCCCACCGGGTCGTCGCCGAGGCGGTCGCCTGGGGCGCGCTCGAACGAGGGAGGGACGGCCGGTACCGGATCGGCCTCCGGCTCTACGAGGTCGGCGCCCTGGCACCCCGCGGCGTTGCGTTGCGCGACGCCGCGATGCCGTTCATGGAAGACCTGTACGAAGTCACTCACGAGGTGGTTCAGCTGGCGGTCCGCGAGGGCACGGAGCTGGTCTTCATCGAACGGCTCGCCGGCCGTACCTCTGTAGGCGTCCACACCCGGGTGGGCCTGCGGTTTCCCTTGCCGGCCAGCGGTGCGGGACTCGTGCTGTTGGCGTTCGCGCCGAACGACGTGCAGGAGGCCGTCCTCGCCGGCCCGTTCGAGCGGTTCACGGACAAGACCCTCACCGATCCGGTACGCCTGCGCGCGATCCTGGCAGAGGCCCGCCGCCAGGAGATCGCCGTCAGCGACGGACAGGTGACCCTCGACAGCCTGTCCGTCGGCGCTCCAGTACGTGACGCGTCCGGGACGGTGGTCGCCGCCGTGTCCGTGGTGGTACACGCCGGCTCGGTGGATCCGGCGTTCCTCGCGCCGTTGGTCCGAACGGCCGCGCGCGGCATCTCCCGCTCTCTCGCCGGGCCCTCGGCTCTGCGCGAGGCGACCGCGTACCAGACCTCGTCACGGGCGCGCCGCGAGTCCAGCTGACCTCAGCCCGCCGTCCGCGCTGATCGGACCCGCCTGGCCCGCGTGTCGAGCCGCCGCGCCAGACCTCGCCCCACCGGCCCGACGGCGAATGACCACGCTGAGCAGGCCTGTGGAACCCAGCAAGGTGTCGAGACATGTGCGGCACTCCACAGGCCTGCTCAGCGTGGTCATTTGGGCTCTCCTGACACATGTGTCAGGGGAGCCTCATTTGCCGGCGAGGACGTGGCGCCGTCGCCGCGGTACGACGCTCGGCCAGCTCGGGCCGCACCCGCAGGACCAGCTGTGCTGGGCGGCCGAGCAGGGTTTCGCCGCACGCGTACGACTGCTCACCTCCGGCGGGTGGTGGCGGCGTCGATGGTGGAGCACCAGGCGCGGAACCGCTCGAACTCGGTCGCCTCGTCCGTGTCGAGGTCCCTCCAGGGGGTCAGCGTGACGGTGCCCGCGCCGACGGTCCACTTCCACTGGGCGCACACCTCTCCGGCGGAGACCAGCGAGCCGGTCATGTGGCCTACGGGTCCGACCAGTCGCTTCTTGGCGGAGACAAGCGGCGACTCCGACCCCTTGCGGCAGAAGTACACGTTGTCGTACTCGGGCAGGACGTAACACCGCCGCGGTTCCTCGTCGATGTGCTGGGTGGCGTCGTACCAGGTCCCCCGCGCAGGACCCGTACTCTCGGCTGGGCGCCCGACCGATGGCGTCCCGACCGACGTCAGGACTGGTGCCAGCCGGGAGACCCCTGACCAGTAGCTGGCATCCGCGGTCGATGCGGGACCGAACGCCCGGAGGAAGCTTCGCACCAAGTCGGGCAGGCCCTGCGGCGCGGGAAGCAGTTCACCGGACTGTCCCGGGGTTTCTGGTTCATGATCAAGAGGCGAAAAACGGGCATTTGCGGGCTCCAGTTCCCCGTTTTCTGCCTCTTGATCATGAACGGCGGCGCCGGACGTGGTCGACCCACTCGCCCGGGCCGGCGACACCGGGCGCGAGCCGGCTACGTCGTCGAACGCCTGCTTCGCGAGGATGTAGCGGCTCCGCGCGGGTCGCCAGGACACGTCGTCAGCGACCTGCACGACCGGAAGCAGCATGCGTACGGCGAAGCCCAACTGCCGCGGCTCGGACAGGGGAAACTCCTGGCCCAGCTCCGCGCTGATCTCGGCGCGTGTGAGGCCGTCGTGCTCCCGGAGAAGCCGCGCGCCACGTCGGAGCAGCTTGTCGTGGTCGACGGTGCGCCACAGGCCAGGACAGAACTCGTTGACCGTACGTTCGAGCATCGGTTGCAGGCTGAGCCGCCAGGTGACGTACTGCCGGCGGGTCACCATGTGCACGGTGCCACGCATGAGGTTGGCCTTCACCAGCTGGTAGCTCCTGAGCGCGCGGTCGAGGTCGTCCTGGTCGAAGCTGGCCAGCCTCGTCCACAGACCGGCCGACGGCGCCCGCGGTGTTGGGCGTTGAGGCCGGCGACGGCCTCCACCACCTCGACTGGCGTGCCGGTGAACGTCTGCCCCAGGAGCTGCCTGCGCAAGTACGCCGCCATCGCTTGACCTCCGACGCTCGCGAAGGCCTGACGTTACCGAGGCCGGCCCTCGGCCTGCGCACTACGGCGTCGGGGTCACGAGTCGGGGTCACGAGTCGGGGTCAGGAGGTCGGGTCAGGAGGTCGGGTCAGGAGGTCGGGTCAGGAGGTCGGGTCAGGACGTGGGGTCACGAGGTCGGGGTCGAAGGTGCCGGCGAGGTTCCGGACCACAGCGCGCTGCCGCAAGTGCGATGCTCGCAAAGGTGCTATGGCAGAGTTTGCCATGGATATCGGCTGTACGGGCCCGCAGATTCGGCACTAGGATCGCCCGCGTGGCGGCGTTCCGGATCAGCGAGGCAGCCGAGCTGCTGGGCGTCAGCGCCGACACCGTACGCCGGTGGGTCGACGCTGGTCGGCTCGCCGCGGTTCGCGACGGGTACGGGCACCGGGTGATCGAAGGTGTCGACCTCGCCGGCTTCGCACGATCCCAGGCCGGCGAGCAGGAGGAACGGTCGGAGCACTCCTCCGCCCGCAACCGGCTCCGCGGCATCGTCACCGCCGTGGCCAAGGACACGGTGATGGCGCAGGTCGACATCCAGGCAGGGCCGTTCCGGGTGGTGTCGCTGATGAGTCGCGAAGCGGTCGACGAGCTGGATCTCCAGGTCGGCTCGATCGCTGTCGCGGTGATCAAGTCGACGACGGTCGTAGTGGAGAAGCCCCGATGACGGCCGGGCGCCGACGGGCGGCCGGCGGGGTGCCGACCGGTGACTTCGCCGCCGGGGGCAGCAGACGGAGGTCCCGCCCGTGAGATCCGGTGGGATACGTACGACGGTGGTCGGCGGTACGACCGTGGTCGGCCTCGCGACGGTGGTCGGGCTCGCGGCGGTGACCGCGCTGGCATTGGTGGGGCTGCCCGGGTGTGGCGGTGATCGACCCGACGCCGCCAGCACGACCAGTCCGGAACCCGAGAGCGGAGCCTCGACGCTCACCGGCACGGTCACGGTGTTCGCGGCGGCGTCGCTGACGGACGCGTTCACGGCGATCGGCAAGGACTTCGAGGCTGCCCATCCCGGGGTGACGGTGACGTTCAACTTCGCCGGCAGTTCGGCGCTGGCGACGCAGATCAACCAGGGCGCGCCGGCCGACGTGTTCGCCTCGGCCGCGCCGGCCTCGATGGAGGCGGTCGCCGACGCGGGCAACGGCACCGGCGAGCCGGCCGTGTTCGTCAGGAACCAGCTCGTCATCGCTGTTCCCCAGGGCAACCCGGGCGGCATCAAGCGGCTTGCCGACCTGGCGAAACCCGCCGTGAAGGTCGCGCTGTGCGCCGAGCAGGTGCCGTGTGGCGCCGCCGCCCTGACGGCGCTCGACGCCGGCGAAGTCGACCTCACTCCGGTGACCCTCGAGCAGGACGTGAAGGGCGCACTGTCCAAGCTGACCTTCGGCGAGGTCGACGCCGCGCTGGTCTACCGCACGGACGTGAAGGCGGCCGCGGGCGAGGTGGACGGAGTCGCCTTCGAGGAGGCTGCAGGCGCGATCAACGACTACCCGATCGTCGTACTGAAGGACGCACCGAACGCGGGCGCGGCCAAGGCGTTCGTCTCGTACGTACGTTTTGGCGAGGGTGCGGCCGTGCTCGGCGAGGCCGGCTTCCAGGCGCCGGACGAGTAGCCGCCCATGACCACCGGAGCACCTCGGCGGGCCGGCCGGGTTCCTCTCGCCCTGCTGGTCCCGGCCGGGCTGGGCCTGCTCTTCCTGGTGCTGCCGTTGGTCGGTCTCGTCGTGCGTACGCCCTGGACCACGCTCCCGCAGCGGCTCGCCGAGCCAGGAGTCCTCACCGCGCTCCGGCTGTCCCTGCAGTCCGCCACCCTGGCGACTCTGCTCTGCCTCGTACTCGGCGTACCCCTCGCGTGGCTGCTCGCCCGCGCGCCGTTTCCCGGCCGGCGGCTGGTGCGGGCCCTGGTCACGGTGCCGCTCGTCCTTCCGCCGGTGGTGGGCGGGGTGGCGCTGCTGCTCGTGTTCGGCCGTCAGGGCCTGGTCGGCACGTGGCTCGACGCCGCGTTCGGTCTCACGCTGCCGTTCACCATGGCGGGTGTGGTGCTCGCGGAGGCGTTCGTCGCGATGCCGTTCCTCGTCATCGCCGTGGAGGGCGCATTGCGCGGCGCGGACGCCCGCTACGAGGAAGCGGCGGCGACGCTCGGAGCCGGGCGGTGGACCACGTTCACGCACGTGACGTTGCCGCTCGTCGCTCCCGGCGTCGCCGCCGGTGCGGTGCTGTGCTGGGCGCGAGCGCTCGGTGAGTTCGGCGCGACGATCACGTTCGCCGGCAACTTCCCAGGCCGTACGCAGACCATGCCACTCGCGGTCTATCTCGCACTGGAGACCGACCTGGAGGCGGCGATCGTCCTCAGCCTGGTGCTGCTTCTCGTGTCCGTCGCGATCCTCGTCAGCCTCCGTGACCGCTGGATGACCACCCCATGACCGGCACGGATCGCGACCGTACGTACGAACGACGGCAGGGGCGCGGGCAGCGCACGAGTGGGGAGCCGTTGCTGGACGCTCATGTCGTGGTGGAGCGGGAGACGTTCCGGCTCGACCTGGAGCTGCGGATCGACGCCGGCGAGGTCGTCGCGCTGCTCGGGCCCAATGGCGCCGGCAAGACGACCGCCCTTCGCGCGCTCGCCGGTCTGCACCCGCTGACGGCCGGGCACGTCACCCTCGGCGGGCACGACCTCGACCGGCCAGCCGGCCGCGTGTGGACGCCGCCGGAGCTCCGCTCGATCGGCGTCGTCTTCCAGGACTACCTGCTGTTTCCGCACCTGAGCGCCCTGGACAACATCGCGTTCGGACCTCGCCGGCACGGGGTAGAGCGGCGGCAGGCCCGCGCGCAGGCTGCGGGTTGGCTCGACCGGATCGGTCTTTCGGAGTACGCACGGCGCAAGCCGCGGCAGCTCTCCGGCGGACAGGCGCAGCGAGTGGCGCTGGCGAGGGCGCTCGCGGTCGACCCGAGCCTGTTGTTGCTCGACGAGCCGCTCGCGGCCCTCGACGCCCGGACCCGGCTCGACACGCGTGCGGACCTGCACCGCCACCTCCGCGCGCACAACGGCGCCACCCTGCTCGTCACCCACGACCCGCTCGACGCATTGGTCCTCGCGGACCGGCTGGTCATCCTCGAGGACGGCCGGGTCGTGCAGGTCGGTGACGCCGCCACGGTGACCGCCCAGCCGCGGACGGACTATGTGGCCCGCCTCGTCGGCCTCAACCTCTACCGCGGCCGTGCCGAAGGGCTGACCGTCGTCGTCGGCTCGGACCTTGCGCTCGCGGTGGCGGACCGCGTCGACGGCGATGCGTTCGTCGCCTTCCCGCCGTCCGCCGTCGCGTTGCACCGGTCCCGCCCGGACGGCAGCCCGCGAAACACCTGGCCGGCCACCGTCACCGGTGTCCAGCGGCACGGGGACAACCTGCGGATCGGGCTGGACGGGCCGATCGTCGTGGCCGCCGATGTCACGCCGGCCGGTGCGGCCGCCCTCGATCTCGTAATCGGCCAGCGGGTCTGGGCCGCCGTCAAGGCCGCCGAGACCCGCGCCTATCCCGCCACTCCCGACACGGTGTGACGAGCCCGCCGGACTCGCCGGACTCGCCGGACTCGCCGGACTCGCCGGACCCGTCGCCGGATGGGCCGGCGCCTCACTGCTTCCGTAGCCGGATCCCCATCCCGATCCCTTCCGTCGTGACGGTGCACTCCTTGAAGGCGGACTGCTCCGCGAGACGGTGGAACTGGTCCGGTGCGTACGCCCGCCGCCGCAGCATCCCCAACGTCCGCCTGACCATGAAGGCGTTCACTCGGCTGAGCCGCATCCTCGCGACCTCCTGGTCGATCTCGGCCGCCGAGGCGTTGCTGCGCAGGTCCTGGATCACGGCTGTCCCTCCACCGCGCAGCACCCGGTGCATCTCGTCGAGCGCGTCGATGGGGCGGGCGAAGTTCTTGAACGCCGCCTGACAGACCACCAGGTCGAACGACTCCGCCGCGAACGGCATGTCCGCGACATCGCCATGGCGGAAGTCGACGGTCACACCCTCCTGCCGAGCGCGGTCGCTCGCGAGGTCCACGAACGTGTGACTGACGTCCAGGCCGGTCACGCGGAGATGGCCCGTTCGGGCCAGTTCGATCGCGTGAAACCCAGGGCCCGGCGCCACCTCGAGCACGGCGGTGCCGTCGGGGAACTCGCCGGCGAGCTTGGCGGCACCCGTGCGGTAAGACTCCAGCTGGTCACCCGAACTGCGTTGCCGGGCGTACCACCGGGCCGTCATTCCCTCCATCTCCGGCACCAGCTTGAACCGCTTCTGCCGGACGTTCGTCGTGTCGTTCATGGTCTGCTCCTTCGGGTGTCGTGACGATGCGTGTCGTACGAACCGTTCAGGGAGCGAAGGCCCAGCTACTGTTGCGGTTGCCACCTTGTGGCCGGGTTCCGTTCCGCGGGTCCGGTTCGAGGTCGAGGACCCCGGCGTGGTGTTCCCGCACCCGCCGGGGTCCGTTCTGTCGTGGATCCGTTCTCTTGTGGGTCAGTCGTTGGTGCTGCCCCTCTCGGCGAGTGCTTCGAACTCGGGCGGCATCCGGCCGGTCTCGTGCCAGTCCCGCCAGTCCGCGAGGCCGGGCAGCGATCCGGTCGTGAACTCGTCCAGCAGCGAGCGGATCCAGCTGGCTTCCGCCTCGCGAATCGCCAGGTCGTACTCCGACTCGACGAGGAACAGCCGTGGAACCTCGCGACCCGCTTCGGCGAGGGCGTCGCGTTGGGCGGCGATCTGCTGCTCCAGCCTGGTGAGCCGGTCGCGGAGCAGCTGGGTCGCCTCGTCCGGGTGCAGAACGCCGATCACGGAGAGGCCGGCCTCGAACCTCGGCTGCTCGCGTTCGGGGACGGCGACCAGCTCGCGAACCCAGTCCTCGAGCTCTTCGCGTCCTGCGTCGGTGATCCGGTAGAGGGTGCGCTCGGGGCGTCCGCCTTGGCGCTGGCTCCCGGTCGCCTCGAGCAGGCCGTGCTTCTCGAGATTCTGGACGACGGTGTAGAGGGAGCCCCACTTGATCTTCATGTCCTGGTCCTTGCCGCGGGCGCGAAGGACCGAGGCCATTTCGTACGGGTGCATCGGCCTGGACATCACCACCGAGAGGACGGCGAGGGCGAGCAGGTTTCCGACCTTGCGTCGCTTGGCCACGGTGCTCGCCCCTCCTCGACGGGATCCTCGTGAGCGATTACTCGTCCGCGAGCATACGGCTGCGAGTAGAGGCTTTCAACCCCTCACTCTGGCTGGTCGCGGTGCGTTGCGCTGTGGGGATGCTCAACGAGCGTGAGGTGCGACGCCCCGAGGCTCGCCCCGCCGGTTGGGCAGCCACGCAGGCGGTCGACATCCATGACGGGCTGACGTTCGCTGCCGAGGTCGACACGTCCACGCGGTCGCCGGACGCCTGCGCTGACGACGTGATCGCCCAGCTCGACCTCGACGTTGCTCGCCCGTCCTGAGGCTCGGGGAAAGCCGCCACCGGCTCGTTTCGACTGAGGTCGAAAGACCTTGGCACACCACAGCCTGCCCGTGATCATGGTTGCCGTTGTCCGCGTCCAGCGAGCGTGCGACACCGGATCTCACGGGGGTGACGTTCGTGTCCGATCGGGAGACTGTCCGAAGGCGTCCGAGCTTCGAATATGCGAGAACCAGGCCAGCTGGGCGTACTCGCGTCGGTGTTCCGGACGGGAGAACCCCAACACGCTGTCGTAGCCGTACGGCAGCGCGGGTGCTGGTGGCCCTCCTGTGCCTGTGCACCTGCCTACTTGTGGCACCACCGTCGCAGGCTCGAGGCGCCGCGGACGAGGTTCCAGCACCCACCGGGCCACCCCCGCCGGGAGTCGATCCAAAACACTGGGAACGGCTGAAAGCAGTATGGGGTAAGAACAAAGCGATCGATCAGGTGTACCAGCAGCGCTATTACCTCACCCACCCCGAACGCTTCGGCGACCTGGTACTTCACCATGCCATCCCACAAAAGTACTGGAAACCAACGAACCCGTGCCACGGTGTCCTACCGCCGGGCCTTCTTCATTCGCTGGACAACTTGCGCGGCGTCATCAAGGGCGGCGCGAGAGGCGCGCCGCGAAGAAACTGGGTCATCAACAACAGATTCCATCTGTCCCTGATCGAGATGATGTGGAACGCATTCGATGCGGAGTTCATCGTCGGGGGCAGGTGTCGCGCCACGCCGGAAGACTTCTACCGTCAGCGAAACCTCATTGATCAGGCCTGGAGCTGGTTCTTCATCGAGACCTCCTACAAGCTTCCTCCCGAAGAGCGCGAGGTGCGGTTCCAGTCACTGAAGACGATTGGCGAGGGTGCATTCGGACAACCTCACCAGGTTCCCGGCGAGAGAGCGACAGCAGTAGCGGCCAATCACGCAAAGGCGTTCTTTGACAGCGCCAAGGCCGGTGGAATCGACTTCTCGACACTCGAGCTCCGTTACCTCGCTTTAGATCAGAAGAGCGGTGACGTCGGTATCGACTACGCCTTCCGGGTGAGCCCGGGTCGCGGCAGCGCGGATCTTGCGGACGGGCTCGAGAACGCGGCGGAGGCGTCGGACGCCTTCTTCGTGTGGTTGGCGTTGCCGCGCACGGCGTTCTGGGTGAACCTCAAGCCGAACGAGCCGGACAAGATCATGGACGCCCAGCTCGCACGCACGAAGGTCGGTCAGGTGATGCTCGAGGCTGACCTCACTCTCAAGCAGCAGGCATCCTGGGCTCTCCATCCGAAGCGGAAGCTCGGTGCGCGGTTCTGGCGCGAGGCCGGTCGAGACTGCGTCCCGGGAACGCGCTTGTGGATCACGCCGGACATCGCGCAGGTCTACGAGAAGGGCAACGAGCTCTACATCCTGGAGGCACCTCTCGACGTGAAGGTCGAACAGTGGAACTACCAGCCCACCGCAGGTGATCCACAGATCCCTGGAGGCGGCACGTCGTGTCCAGGCATGTCGGAGGCGGAAAAGAAGACAGTGTTCGACGTCTACGGGCAAGTGGTTCTGCCGCACCTGAAGAAGGAGGTGAACACTGCTCCGGAGTTCGCGGCTCTCCGTCGGATCTACCTGAGCCGGATCGCGGCCGAGTGGTATCGCGAACGTGCCGCAGATGGCGACACGTCATTTGCAGGGTTGGTGGAGAGTGGCAACATCGACCGCTGGGCCGATGCGGGTCGGTGGCGTCCAGAGCAGACGTTCAAGCGCTACGTCAAGTCGTTTACCAAGGGCGAGTTCCGCGCCACCGAGTCATGGACCGAGGGCAACGTCGAGAAGACGTGGACGATCCAGGCGGGCGGCGTCGACTTCGCACTGGTGCCGACCAAGTCCGTCGGGAGCCGAGCATTCGAGGATCGTTGGCCCGGGCTGGATGCACTGGCCAGGCAGGGAGTCGCGGGCAGTGCGGTGGACAAGAGCACCGGGAACCGGTGGCTGGGTGGCCACTCCGCGGTCGATCGGGCCGCGTTGGCGCGCGAGTTTCCGCTCGACGACGAGCCCGCGGCCCGCCCTGAGAACCAGACACTCAGCGACAGAGCAAGATCCGCAGCGCCATACCTGGTTGCGGTTCTGGTACTGGCCAGCCTGAGCCTCGTGGCACTGGCAGTCCTTCACGCCCGTCGTTCGCGACAGGGGGGTACGCACTGATGACCGAGGAACTGCCGCCAGAGCCCCGGGAGCCGCGACGGCGTGCCACGACGTGGCTGGTCATCGCCGCTGTGATGTTGCTCGTGGCAGGAGTCGGGATCGGACTGTGGGCGCTCTACGGCGGCGGCAACGGGCCTGACTACGCCGCGGACTGCCGGATGATCGAGAACGAGGCCCCCGAGTTTGGTCAGGACATGATGGCTCTGCAGCAGATGGGCGCCGACAAGGTGGCGCGGCGGCAGTGGCTCACCAGGCAGGCGAAGCACCTGCGTGAGCTGGCCGACAAGCTGACGGATCGCGAGTTTGCCCGTGACATCTACGCAGGTGTGGACGCTGTCGAGGCGATGCAGGAGGACCTCGAGAACGGCGACATGGCCTCTCTCAACAAGGGTATGCAGTCGCTGAAGACGCTGTTCGAGAGCGCGGTGACGTTCCTCGACACCCACTGCGAGCGGTGGCTCGGGCCTGGCCAGTGGGGTACTCCAGGCACCAAGCCCACGGGGCCGACGGACTTTCCGACGGCAGATCTGCCGACGGATTTCCCAACGGACCTGCCGAGCGACCTCCCGACGGATTTCCCAACGGACCTGCGGAGCGTGCCGCCGCTGCCGTCTCTCTCGCCGACGGAGGACCGTGCGGGCGTCCCGTTGCCCAACCCCTCTTCACCTCGGGTAGGTCAACCCTTCACCGCAGTCGTGGCCAAGAACGAGCGCGTATGGATTCCTGTTCGGGTCACGCTGCTGGCCGTCGACGTACGTCGGTCCGGATTGTCCGCAGAATTCGACGGCATGACGGTGACACTGCTGCGGTACAAGGCGACCCATATCGGTGACCGCACAGTCACGTTCCCCGAGGATCCACTCCAGTTCAGCTTCTCGGTCAACGCCGGTGTCGTACCTGCGGGCCCGATGCGGTTCGCACACAATGCACCGAACGCACCGGCACACTGCACGGCGAACGTCGAACCATTCGCATGGGCACCGGGAAGGACAGTGAAGGGTTGCACAGTCGCCATGCTTGACGACTCCCTCACACCTGACGAGGTCAGCTTCTCCAGTGGGCTTCCTGACCGGTGGGATTTCGTCGATTTTCAGTACCCCTGACCGGTGAGGGCAACGCGTCGCCGAATCCCCCGAATGGTCGCGACGGCAGTTTTGCAGCTCAGGACCAGTAGACGATGACCTTGTCGCCGACGCGGGCTTCGTTGAACAGCTGCGAGAGCGTGTCCCAGCTGCGGACGTTCACACAGCCGTGGGAGCAACCGTTGTAGCCGCGGGCCGCGAAGTCGTCGGAGTAGTGGACCGCCTGGTGGCCGCTGAAGAACAGCGAGAACGGCATCCGGGTGTCGTAGAAGTTGGAGTACCCGTCGAGGACCTTCGCGCGGACCGTGAACGCGCCCTCCCTGGTAGGGCTGGACGGGCAGCCGAACCGGACGTCCATACTCAGGCGTACGGAGCCGTCGACCACCCAGCGGAGAGTACGCGTCGACTTGTCGACACAGATCGCGCGACCGGTGGTGCAGCGCGAGTCGAGGGCCGACGCGTTCGGCGCCGGCGTGGGCTTCGGCGGGTACAGCTCGGCGCGCGTCGGCGTGCGGGTCATGGCTACGAGCCGGTCCCAGGTGGCGGCGTCGACGTATCCAAGCCGCGGCATCCCACGACGGGCCTGGAAGCCGTTGACGCCCTCGCGGGTGGTGGTGCCGTAGTAGCCGTCGACCCACTCGGCGGCGAGCCAGTCGAGCTGGTGCAGCCGCGCCTCGAGCTCACGTACGTCGTCGCTGCGGTCCTCGAGTTCCATCAGCGCCTGCGGCTTCGGCTTCGGCGTGGGAGTGGAGGTCGCCGTGGGCGTTGCCGTGGCGGTGGGCGTGGTGGTGGGCGTGGTGGTGCTGGGCGAGGCCGTCGGAGTGGGCCGCGCCGACGTCGACTTCGACGGCGTCGGGCTGGGCGTGCGTACCTGCGAAGGCACGTTCTCCCCGGCGGCTCCCCGGTCGGCGAACGACGCGAAACCGGTCCCGTAGGCCACTCCGCCAAGGGCAGCAACGGCAAGAACTGAAGAGGCAATCACGATGGTGAGCGGACGGCGGCGCATGGGCTCCCCCTGAAGTGGTGCGACATCAACAAGATGCCGGGGACCGGTGAAATGTTGCTCGTGACGATCACCAAATTGGTCACGATCTGGCCAACGCCTGGCAGTGAAGGGACGGATCGTTCCCGTGACGATGAAGGGGGCAGTACGCCGGACGGTCTGAAGCGCGTTCTACAGCAGGTCGGCCAACCAGCTGGTGCCGTCCGCGTGGGCGTGCAGGTCGCGCCACGGCGCCCACGTGCGGATGTCGTCCGTGTCGGCGCCCCAGAGGTCGAGACTTCGGGTGGACTCGGCGTGACGGAGCCAGTGGTGCAGGCCCCACAGGTCGCCGAGGACGGCGTACCCCCAGAGTCTGGTGGGGGCACCGGGCAGCGTCAGGAGGTCTGCCGCGTGCTCGACCACCCGCCGTGCCGCGCGCGGACCGCCGGGTTGCGCGAACACGGTGCGAAGCAGGTGCTCCAGGTCGAGGTCGGCCGGCGCGACGCAGGCGAACTCGAAGTCGATTGGCACGGCCCGCTCGCCATCCCAGACCGCGTTGTGCGGCCCGGCGTCAGTGTGGGTGAGGACGACGGGGACGCGGGCCAGCGCCTGGAACATCGCGTCCAGCATGTCCCGCAGCTGCCCGTGAACCGCGCGGTCGATGACGCCCCGGTCGGTGAGCTCGGCCAGCTGCCGGCGTGCTGTGGTCTCGTCGAGGGCGTAGAACGGCGTCGTCGTACACCCCAGCGCCCGTGCCTGACCGACATCGGTGCGATGGACCGCACGGAGCCGCTCCCACAGGTCCTCGACGGCGCGGGCCCGGGTGATGTCGTCGAGCGCGGCCCAGGACT
The DNA here is from genome assembly GCF_040120725.1 of Actinopolymorpha sp. B9G3. NCBI lineage: Bacteria > Bacillati > Actinomycetota > Actinomycetes > Propionibacteriales > Actinopolymorphaceae > Actinopolymorpha > Actinopolymorpha sp. B9G3. The sequence continues at coordinate 63,686 of NZ_JBEEAB010000019.1, forward strand.
CTTCGAGGTTCGCTCCAGGAAGTCGGGTGGTGACGATCCACTCGTGCCCGTCTCCGACGCCGTGACCGAGGACGCGCGGGTAGCCGACGGCCGCGGGCAGGATCGCGGCCAGGGCGGCCTCGCGGGCCAGTGATCCGTCCGCTGCGCGGCTGAGGCGGAGCACCACACGCTCGCTCAGCCAGACCTCGTTGGACTGGCTGTGAACCGGCCTGGTGGCCTCCTCGATCCGGGCACCGTACGTCGCCAGAAGGTGACGTGCTGTGCGGTAGAGGTGATCTGCCCTCGGCACACGGTCGTTCCCCGACGTCGACATCCGTACGCACGGTAGAGAAGGCGAGCTGAGCGCGGCAACGGGATTGACCTGAAGGGCTGTCGGTGGTGGCGGCCTACCATGGCCGCCATGCCGGGCCGGGCGGTGGACATTCGCGGGGCGACGGAGAACACGCTCCGCGACGTGGACGTGTCGTTCGGCGCTGGCATCACCGCCGTCGTCGGGGTCTCGGGATCGGGCAAGTCCTCGCTGATCTCCGACACGCTGTTCCACGAGGCGCGGCGGCGGTTCCTGGAGACGCTGACCCTGGGTTCGCCGTGGGCGCAGCTTCGGCCGGCAAGGGTGCGCTCGATCGACGGGCTCGGACCGGCGGTCGCGGTCGCGCAGAACGTCGTCAACCGCAACCCGAACTCCACCGTCGCCACGGCGACCGGGATCCATCCGGTGCTTCGAGTCCTGTACGCGGGTTTCGCCACGCGGACCTGCTCCCGTTGCGGCAGCGATCCCGGCTTCGTCGCCACCAGTCACGAAGAGCAACTCGCGTGGGTCCGCGACGCCGTCTACGGCCTGACAGCCGGCGACGAGGACCGCGACGCCACCGGTGGGCAGAGGCAGGGGCAGGGGCTTCACGTCGAAGGTGCTGGTGAGCAGGTGCCCGATGTCGAGGGCTCTGGTGAGCGGCGGCTCGAGGTGGTCGTTCCGCTGGTACGCGGGACAGAAGGAACCCATCGCCGGCTGCTCGACTTCCTGGCCGAACAGTTCGGGTCGGATGCACTCGACGTGGACGGCAAGGCGCTGACGACCCAGCCGGACCGCGGCCTGTCCGCCCGCCAGCCGCACGACATCGACCTCCGCCTGAAGCCGCTCCGGACCGGCGCCACCACCGACGAACTGCGGGCGATCCTCGCCTCTGTCCGAGGGCTCGGCGCCACCCAGCTGATCCTTCGTACGCCGGAGGGCGCCGCCCGGTCGATGTGCTGCGCGCCGGTGTGCCCCATCTGCGGGGAGCTCCTGCCGTCATTGCGGGCGCCCGACTTCGCCCACAGCGGCGGCGGGATGGTGCGGGCCTACCGGCTGGGCGGCCGGACCCTCGAGGACTATCTCGCTCTGTCGGTGTCCGAGGCGGCGGCCGCGCTCGGCGACTTCGGCCTGCCACCCACGGCGTCCCGGGCGCTCGACCAGGTCCGCGTCCGCCTGGAGGCCCTTGCCGCGATGGAGCTGGGCTATCTGCCTCTCGACCGTCCGTCGCCGTCGCTCTCGCGGGGGGAGGCGCAGCGGCTTCGGCTGGCTGTCATCCTCGCGACACAGGTGGAGGACCTGCTGCACGTCCTCGACGAGCCGACGGTCGGGCTCGACGCCGAGCAGGTCGTACGCCTGATCAGGCAGCTGGCGAAGCTGCGCGGCCCGGTACTGATGGTGGAGCACGACCGCTGGGCCGTCGCGGACGCCGACGACGTCGTCGAGCTAGGACCGGGTGGCGGCGCGGAGGGGGGCCGCGTCACGTTCCAGGGGCCACCCGCGCAGTTGTGGCGTGCGGGCACCGTCACCGGCCGTTGGTTCTCCGGCCGCGAGGTCGCGCCCGTGCGTGCTCGGTCCCTTCGCGAGCCGGCAATGACCACGCTGCCCATGCGTTCGACACCCGGAAGAGGTGTCGATGCCCCTTCCACGTACTACAGGCATACCCAGCGTGGTCATTTGCCGCCGGATTCGCCGCCGTCACCGCCACCACCGTCGGCTGCGTTGGCGGCGTTGGCAGTGTTCGGGGCGTACGCACACAATCTGCAGGCGTTCGACTGCGAGATCCCGGTCGGCCGGCTCACGGTGATCACCGGTCCGTCCGGGGCGGGCAAGTCGACCCTAGCCCGCGACGTGATCGTCGCCTCGATCGACGCGGGCGAGGCGCGCGGCTGCGAGCGCTTCGAAGGTCCGCGGCTGCGGGCCATCACCGTCGACCAGAGCCCGATCGGACGTAACCCGCGGTCCAACCCGGCGACCTACACCGGGCTGGCGGGCCACCTCCGCGACCGGTTCGCCGCCGGGACCGGGCTGCCTGCCTCGGCGTTCTCGTTCAACCGTCCCGACGGCGCCTGCACGACCTGCTCGGGCATGGGTGCTGTCGAACTCACGCTGCTGCACCTGCCCTCGGAATGGCTGGTCTGCGAGGACTGCGGCGGCCAGCGGTTCGGGCGGGACGTCCTCGACGCGCGCGTCGAGCTTGCCGACGGACGCCGCTACACGATCGCCGAGGTCTACGACCTGACCATCGACCAGGCGGCACCGCTGCTCGCCGACGATCGGAAGAGTCAGCCGGTCCTGTCGGCGCTGCGCGACATCGGTCTCGGATACCTCCGGCTCGGCCAGCCCTCACCCACGCTCTCCGGTGGGGAGGCGCAGCGGGTCAAGGTGACCAAGGCGCTGACCCGCGCCCGCGCCGGCTCCCTCGTCCTCCTCGACGAACCCACGACCGGGCTCCACCCCGCCGATCTCTCCCGCCTCACCGGCAACCTCGACCGCCTGATCGGGCAGGGGTGCACGGTGGTGGTTGTCGAGCACCACCCCGACATCGTCGCCGCCGCGGACTGGGTCGTACGCCTGGGACCCGGCGGCGGCCCGGACGGTGGCCGGCTGCTCGGCGCTGGCGCGGCGGACCCGGCTGAGCGTCCTCCCCGGGAGCCGCGACCGAGGGCCCGCGCGCGCCGCCAGCCGCGCGGATCTCCGGCGATCACGGTGACCCGCGCCCACGCCAACAACCTGCGCGACGTGAGCGTGACCTTTCCCAAGAACGCCATCACCGCGATCGTCGGCGTCTCCGGCTCGGGCAAGTCGTCCCTGCTCACCGACGTCCTCGCGGCCGAGGCGGATCGGCGCCTCCTCGAATGCCTGTCGATGTACGAACGCCAGTCGGTCAAGGAAGGTCCTGCCGCAGACGTCGAAGCGGTCGAGGGACTCGGGCCGACGGTGACGATCGGACCTGACCGGGACCTGTGGAACCCCCGGCGTACGGTCGGCACCGCGACCGAACTGAGCTTCCACCTCGGCGTGCTGCTCGCCTACGCCGGCTCCGGTGGCGCAGGTGCAGGTGGCGCCAGTGCTGCGGATGGTGCCAGTGCTGCGGATGGTGCCAGTGCTGCGGATGGTGCCAGTGCTGCGGATGGTGCCAGTGGTGCGGGTGGGAGAGCGGGCGGAGCTGGCAGGGGTCGGTTGACGCCGGCGCACTTCTCGCCGGGTTCGTACGAAGCGGCCTGCCTCACCTGCCACGGCCTGGGCACGGTGCCGGAACCCCGCCCGGAGCGGCTGATCATCCGGCCGGACGCCCCGTTGTGCAAGGGCGCGATGTACTCGCCCGGCTTCTTTCCGCAGTCGTACCTCTCCAAGCCCGCGAACCAGGGCTACTGGATGATCCAGGGACTGGCGAAGCTCTACGACTTCGATCCGTTCGAGACGCCGTGGAACCAAATGACCGACGCCGCCCGCGAGGCGTTCCTCTTCGGCGAACCTGGCGCGAAGGGCCCGCATCTGAACCGGGAGTCCTGGGTCGGCTTCTTCCCGGTCGTCGCGGGTTGGGACCAGGGCGGGCGCTACGTCGACCACGTGCCATGCCCGTCGTGCGCGGGTGGTCGGCTGCGTCCGGAGTTTCTCGCCGTACGACTGGGCGGCGCCAACCGGCAGGACCTGCACGAGCGATCGCTCAGCGCGGTGGCGGACGTGGTGGAGGGCGTACCCGTACCACCAGACGCACCGGGGTGGGTCGCGACCTCGCGCTCGGTCGCGCTCCGCAGGTTGCGGTTCCTCGAAGGCGTCGGACTCGGCTACGTCCACCTCGACCGGAAGTCGGCTTCCCTGTCCGCCGGTGAGGCCCAACGGGTCAAGCTCGCCGGGCTTCTCGGCGCCGAGCTGACCGGCATGACCGTCCTGCTCGACGAGCCGACCCGTGGCCTGCACCCGCGCGAGGTCGACGCGTTGAGCGAGGCGCTGTGCCGCCTCCGGGATGCCGGCAACACGGTCGTCCTCGTCGACCACGATCCGGACCTGGTGGCGCATGCCGACCGGGTGATCGTCCTCGGCCCGGGCGCGGGTCGTGAGGGCGGGCGCCTTCTCCCGGAACGCTCCGCCGAGGCACGTGCCCTCCTGCCCGCGCATCAGGTTGCCGACGTGCGGTCACCACGCCGAACCCCGACCGGGTGGATGCACGTCGTGGGCGCGCGGGAGAACAACCTGTCGGGCGCCGACATCGACCTTCCTCTCGGCGTACTCGCCGGCATCTGTGGGGTCTCCGGTTCGGGCAAGTCGACGCTCGGCATCGACACCCTCGCCCTGGCCCTCGACCCGCCCCGGTCCTCGACGTCCGTGGCGTACGAGAACGCCGATCCCGGCGCCCATGACGCGATCGTCGGCGCACCGCCCCGCACCGTGTGGTCGGACCAGAGTCGGTCCGGTATCCACTCGCCCGGCCAGCATCTCGGCGTGCTGCGCGCGCTGCGGCAGGCGTACGCGGAGTCCGACGCCGCCGCGGCGCTCGACCTGACCGAGAAGAACTTCGCGCCTTCGTGCGACGCGTGTCACGGGCGGGGTTTCGTCAAGCAGGACATGGGATTCCTGCCGTCGATCGAGAGCCCGTGCGACGCGTGCGACGCGACGGGGTACGGCGAGGAGGCCCGCCGGATCGTCGTCCGTGGACACAGCCTGCCGGCACTCACCCACCTGACTCTCGCCGAGGTGAGCGAGGTGTGGCAGGACCGTCCGGGTGTCGCGCGCCCGCTGGAGCAGGCCCGCGCACTGGGGCTCGGATACCTGCGCCTCGGGCAACCCAGCCACGGCCTGTCCGGCGGCGAAGCGCAACGCCTCAAGCTCGCCCGCGAACTCGGCAGAAAGACGCGGAAACCGACGCTGTTCCTCCTCGACGAGCCGACCCTCGGCCTGCACCCGCGCGACGTGGCCCGGTTGCGTGTCGCACTCGACGCGTTGGTCGACGCGGGCCACAGTGTGCTGGTCGTGGAGCACGACCCGGGCCTGCTCACCGGCTGCGACTGGCTCCTCGAGCTGGGTCCCGGCGCCGGACCCGACGGCGGGCGCGTGATCGCGACCGGTACGCCTGAGGAGATCGCTCTCGGGGCGACGCCGACCGCGCCCTATCTCGCGGCGGTCCTCCCATGACGGCCGGCCTCGCGGACGGGCTGGCGCTGCTCTTGTGCGATCCCTCGCCCGCGTTGCGCTACCGCGTCCTCACCGAACTGATGGATGTACCGCCAGACGATCCCGAGGTGACCGACCTGGCCCGGCTACGGGCCGCGACCCTCGAGCTCATGGTCGGCGCGTCTGCCGATCCCAAGGCACTGGCTTTCGCCCTGTGCCGGTGGGCCTACCACGGCATCGGTCGCGACCACCCGCACGTGGCTGCCGTCGCCGAGCGACTCTTCGCTCTCCAGGACGGCGACGGATCGTGGCCACTCCGGTTGTTCCGCCGCGGCAGATCCGAGGGCGTCTACTCGATGGCGCCGCTGCAGGTCGCGCTGCCGCTGCGCGGCCTTGCCGCCGCCGGCTACGCCACCGATCCTCGCGCTCGACGTGCGTACGACTGGCTCCTCGGCCACCAACTCGACGACGGGGGGTGGCCGATGGGTGAGGCGCACGGCCAGCCGGGCTTCATCGCGGGCTACCGAAAGCTGCCGGGCTCGCGGGGCTGTCGGACCACCACGCAGGGAGCACTCGCGTGCCTCGTCCTCCACGACGAGCTCGCCCACGCTCCGCGGACCCGGCGAGCGCTCGACCTCCTCCTGCAACGGGAGTCCCGCGACGAATGGGCCCTCGGCGCCGAGGTCGCGCGACTGACCGGCCGGGAGCCGCCGTCGGGGTTCGTCACCTACTACGCACGCTTCGACCTGGCGTTGGTTCTCGACATCGCGGCACGGGCGGGAGCCGCACCCGACGACGCACGGATCGCCGGCCTGGTCGAGTTCCTCGAGCAACGCCGCGGACCGTTCGGCCTGTGGGAACACCCCCACCATCCCGACCTCAGTCGCTGGCTGACCTTCGACCTCCTCCGCAGCCTCCGCCAGCTCCGGTCCGGTGACTGGTCCGGCGTCGCGCCCCGCGTACCGTTCCGGGCGTACCCGCATCGCCGGCACCGCTACTGACCACCGGTCGGCCACGCTCGCGCACAGGCAGGTGGTCGGGTCGCCAGATCGACTCAGCGGAGGAATCGGTTCGGGTCGACCACGTCGAGTTCGAGGAATGGCGCCTCGTCGCAGGCGATCCGGGCCAGCAGCTCGCCGATGCCGGTGGCGTGCTTGAACGCATGACCGCTGCCGCCACCGCCGACGACGAGCCGCGGATCGTGGTGCGGCCGGCCGACCTGGAACTGACCGTCGGGTGAACGGGTGATCATGCAGGTCGTCGTCCGGACTGGGTGGGGATGCAGACCGGGCAGCGCGGCGGTGACGATCTCACTGAGCAGGCGGTAGTCGGCGGGTGAGATCGCGCGGTCGCACTGGTCCGGGTCGATGACGGGCAGCGACGGGTCGTCGCTGAGGCCGACCTTGGACGGGTGCCCGTCGACCGCGCCGTGTCCCCAGATCCCCGTGCCGTCCGGGAGGGTACGAATGAAGACCGGGAACCGCTTCAGCTCGAACGACGCCGGATCGTCGCGGGCGTCGAACCACGTCATCGGCGTACGCACCGGCTCCAGAGGAAGTTCGGGCACGAGCTTCCCCAACCACGGCCCAGTCGTCACGACGGCCTGGCGGACACGGAAGTCGCGAGCCGCCGTACGGATGAGGACCCCGCCGGCAACGAGGTCGATGCCGCTCACGTCGGTGCGCGGATAGACCGTGGCACCGGCTTCCTGCGCGGCACTCACCGCGGCGCGCACGCCGGCCTCCGGCCGGACCACGCCGGAAAGGGGATCCCAGACTGCCATGTGGTGGTCGGGCAGGTGGGCATGCTGGGGGAAGCGGTCGGTCACCTCGGCGGCGGCGAGTGTGCGCACGGGAAGGTCGTACGTGGCGGCCGCCGCCAGCGTGCCGGCGACCACCGGAGTGTCGGGTGCGCCGATCATCAGCCCGCCCGTGATGTCGAGGAGCGGGCGCGCCGACGCCTCCTCCAGTTTCCGCCACAGACCGAGCGAGGTCTGGGCCAACGGGACGAGGGCGGGATGTTCCTTACATGCCGTACGAAACAGGCGAGTCGACCCGTGCGTGGACCCCCAGGGGTGACCCGGGTCGAAGCGCTCGAAGCCGATGACATCGGTCCCGCGGGCCGCGAGCCGCCACAGGGCACACGCTCCCATGGCACCCAGCCCGACGACGGCAATGTCGGCATCGACGCTCGGCAACCCCGCCACCTCCCGTCGCGGTGCCTGATAGGCGGGTTGCTTTCGTACCACCCCAGCTTGTTCCACGAGCGGCGAATCCGCCACCATTGGTCAACCACGGATCCAGCTGGACCAAGCCGCGGCGGCAGCGTCCGAAGTCCTCAACGTTGATCAAACACCGGCCGTCGCCGCCTCGCGAGGCAGGTCTGCGACCGGCGCCTCCGCTACCCGGTGCTGGTCTGGGCGTCCACGCGGACGACGGTTCCGTTGTCCCCGTCGACCCGTACCAGCTGCCCGTCGGTGAGCACCCGGGTCGCGTCACCGGTGCCCATCACGGCGGGGATGCCGTACTCCCGGGCGACGATCGCGGCGTGCGACGCCGCCCCGCCCGCGTCGGTGACCACGGCGCTTGCCAGCGAGAACAGCGGTGTCCACGCGGGGTTGGTGTACCGGCAGACGAGCACGTCGCCAGGGGCGAGCCGGCCGAAATCCGTCTCGTCGCGGATGATCCGCACGGGTCCGACCACGGTTCCACGGCTGGCCGGTGTGCCATGGATCGCTCCCGCCGCAGGCGTCGGCGAGCCGAGCAGCTCGGCGGGGACCACCGTGTAGGTCGCGAGGGCGGCTTCGCGCGCGGCCTTGCGGCGGGCGACGGCGGCACCGACCTGCACGTCTTGCGGTGTCGTCACCTCGTCCAGTTCGAGGTAGAAGATGTCCCGCGCGTCGGTGAGGAGGCCGCGCTCGACATAGCGCCGCCCGAGATCCAGGAGTACGCGACGGATGGCCGCGCAGGCGACCATGAACAGGTGGAAGTGGCTGTCCTCCCGCACGCTGGTGCCGGTGCGTACGGCGTCGGTCAGCTTGAGCGCGAGCGGCCCGAACACGCGGGTACGCACCTTCCCGCCGGCCAGGTCCGCGCGGGCGCGTCCAGCGCGAGCCGCGTCGTCCTGCGCGGTCGCGACGGTCGGGCGACGGTCGGCCATGGCCGGCGCGTGTCCCTTGAGCATGCCGTGGACGGCCGCCGGTGTCTCGCGCAGCGGTGGGAACCCGGCGAGTGGCTGGGCGATCTGCCGGAACCCGAACCGCCGCAGGTAGGCGTCGATCTCGTCGAGCAGTGCGCGCCCGGGCTCGGTCTCCCGCAGCCGCTCCGGGACGTCCTCGGCGGGCGTCTCGGCGTAGGTCCGCGACAGGTCGGGCGACCGGTGGATCGTGGCGGCGAGCCGGTCGAGCTCCTGGCTCGCCGCCCGGGTGACGGAGGGGATCCCGGACAGGAGGTCCGTGTGCAGCTGTTCGCTGCGGCCGCGGCCGACCGCCAGCCGGAGGACCGTCGCCAGTACACGGTCGGCGGGCAGCACCCAGGGGACGATGGAACTGAATCGGGTGAGGACCAGCTCGCCCTGTACCTGTCGCAGCTCCCGCACGCGGTCGAGCAGCTCGCGGTCAGACAGCGCCGTGAGGTCCTCCGCCTCGATCCGCTCGACGAGCGGGACCAGCGTGGCGTGACAGCGCGCGAGCCAGTCCGTCGGGCGTACCCGCAGGGCGGCGATCAGCTTCGGCAGCGCGGCGGGCGTACGAATGAGCGCTCGCGCCGTGGGCCGGATCCGCGGTGGAACGACCTGCACCACACCGTCGTCGATCTCGACCAGAACGTCGTCGACGTCGGGCGTGGTGAACCCGGCGGAGCGAAGCCCGTCGAGAATCGCACCCACCGCCGGCCGCAAGGACAGCCCCAGGTCCATCGGAAACGGCGGGTACGGCACGTGGTCCGCCGCGATCTGGTAGTCCGGGCCACGTCGCCTGCGCCGACTTCCCCAGCGCCCCTTCCTGTCGCGCTGGTCCGCGGCCGGCTGCGGACCTCGGCTCTGCCGCCGTGGCGGACCTTCGCTCTCCCCGCCGGCGTCCGGTGCGTCGGGCAGTGCCGTCAGCGGCCGCGCCTGGACCAGCGCGCAGCGCTCCTCGGCGTAGGCCCACTCGATGTCCTGCGGTCGACCGAACGCCTCCTCGACCCGCGTGCCGAGTTTCACCAGCTCGTCGAGGAGTCCGGGCGGAAGCGGCGACGGTGGCGATTCGGCACTGTCGACGAGTTGGCCTGTGCCCTTGTCCACCTCCAGGTGATGGCCCGTCGCCTCACCGGAGACCAGGGCTTCACCGAGCCCGCGGACAGCCTCGATCACCAGTCGGTCGCGACGTCCGCTGACCGGATTGGCGGTGAACGTCACGCCCGCCCACTCCGCGTCCACCATGGTCTGGACGACGACCGCGAGGGCGAGGCCGCGTTCGTCCCAGCCGTTCTGTGCGCGGTAGGCGACGGCCCGGGGGGTCCACAGCGAGGCCCAGCAGTCGCGCACCGCGGTGAGCACCGACTCCTCGCCCGTGACGTCGAGGTAGGTGTCGTGCTGTCCGGCGAACGAGGCGTCGGCCAGGTCCTCTGCGGTGCCGGACGAACGCACGGCGACGGGCCCGGAGCCCAGCTCGCGGTAGGCGTCGCGGATCGCGTCGGCGATCGCGCCGGGAACAGGCCCGGTGGAGATGCGGTCCCGAAGCTGGTCGGCGTGGCTGCCGGCGAGTTCGCTGCTGGCGAGGGCGTTGGCCCCCAGGAAGTCGGTGTAGGCGTTCGTCGTGACCACGAATCCCGCCGGGACCGGGAACCCGGCGCGGATCAGCTCCGCGAGGCCCGCTCCCTTGCCCCCCGCCAGCGTGACGTCGCAGGTGTCAGCGCTGTCCAGGCGTCGTACGTACGTGACCATGGCGACCCTTCCGAACCGGCTTGAATCCGGCGGTTACTCACCCGACAGGTCATTCTTCATCGCATGGTGGAGTTTGTTGGACGTTACCAGCAGTTCACCCGTACTTCAACAAGCGATGAAGTAATATGCGGCCGTGACGAACGAGGCGGGCGGCACGGACCGCTCGCGAAGGTCCCCACCTCGGCGGCGTGCCCAGCAGGGTGAGGCCCAGCAGGGTGAGGCCCAGCAGGGTGAGGCCCAGCCGAGCCAGCGTGGGCAGGGTCAGCGCCGGCCGGGCCGCTGGCGTTCCGGGGCGGAGAGTCGGGAACGCATCCTCACTGCCGCCCGATCGACGTTCGCGCGGTACGGCTATGACCGGGCGACCATCCGGCAGATCGCAGCCGAGGCGCGGGTCGACCCGGCGATGGTGCACTACTTCTTCAGCACCAAGTCGAAGCTGTTCGCCACAGCGATGGAACTTCCGGCCAACCCCGCGGACCGCGTCGCCGCACTGCTCGAAGGCGGGCTCGACGAGCTAGGGCCACGGATCATCCGGCACTTCCTTCAGGTCTGGGATGACGCCGGCAGCTTCGAGCCGATGTACGCCCTGCTGCGGTCGGCACCGACCGACGACCAGTCGGCGGGACTGCTGCGGGAGTTCGTCCAAGGGGAGATCCTGGGGCAGGTCGCGCGGGTGATCGGTACCGACGACGCACCCTTGCGTGCAGAACTCGTGGGCTCACAACTCATGGGCATTGCCCTTGCGAGATACGTCGTACGGATCGAACCTCTGGCGTCGGCGAGTCCCGACACGGTCGTCGCGTGGCTCGGTCCCACGTTGCAGCGCTACCTCACCGACCCGACGCCGCCGCCCGAACCGTTGGCGTGACGCGTCGGGCCGCTCGCGCGAACAGGCGGGAAAGTCGCGTGATCGGCGGCCCTGTCGGCCGCAGCACTCAGGAAGCCGCTTTCCGTGCACAAAGGGCGCAGCTGTCCGGACCCTCGCGGTGGCTGTCCACGACATCACGCACCGCGTCGTTGACCCGATAGGTCGCCTCGGCGTGGATCTGAGCCATGAGTGCGTCATCGACGAGGCCGCGCTCTCGTAGTGCCTGTTCGTAAGTCGTGACTGGATCCTGGACCGCGCCCGCGCCCGGAGTTGCTGCCTCGGGCGGGCCGGCCCACATCGTCTGCACCTCGACGAGGAAGGGACCCTCACCTGCCCGGGCCCGTCGTACCGCACGTCCGGCGGCCGCACAGGCGGACTCGACCGCGACACTCGTCACGCAGACACTCGGGATGCCGTAGTCATGCACGTGCCCGGCGGCGGGGTCACCGGTGGACTCGGATGCGGCGGCGAGGCGGTCTGTGCAGAGGAGAAAGACGACCGGCAGCTTCCACAGATGGGCAAGCTGCGTCGCCGACCGGAAGCCCTCCTCTGTCGACGTGGCCTGGTCCACGATCGCGACCGCGACCCGATTCGAGCCCTGCTCCTGATAGCCGAACGCCCGTCCCAGGGCGGGAAGATATCCGGCGCCTTCCGCGCTCGGACCCGACGTCCGCAGGCCGAGGACCGACCATGGAACGCCGCCCTCGGATTCCTCCGGCGACTGATGGCCGTGCGCGGTTCCGATCGCCTCGCCCACCACGCAGCGCAGGTCGATTCCCCGCGCGATCGCGAGATAGTGCGGTTGCCGTGGTGCGGTGACGGAGTCGTCGGAGTTCAGGTGTACGCCGAACCCTGCCGCCATCGGCTCGCAGCCGAGCAGACTGCTGCGCACACCGTTCCGCCGGACCGGCCCATCTGCGTCGGCCCGCCCACCTGCGCCGGCCCGCTCGGCCACGTCGGTCCGTCCACCGGTGCCGGACTGCCACTCGCGCGCCCTGGACGGTACCTGCACCGCCGCGGTCGTCGCCCGCCTCGCGTCGGCCTCGCGCCGGATCGCATCGTGGAATGTCCGGAGCAGGACCATCGTTCGCAGCAGATCGACCCGCACGGCGTCATCGAGCGCCGGGTCCTCGTGCATGTCTACTCCCTTGCTCCTTCTGTGAAGAAACGGTCAGCGCAAGGGGTGGGTTGCGCAATGGGGACAATTCGTCCGGTTTTGTTCCTGCGACGGCGGGTGGCGATCATCAGCTGGCCCTCGGCTGTGTACGTGTGACCTGGGAGATCCGTTGCGGGCTGACGCCGAGCATGATGGCCGCGTCGCGTACCGACACGTGCTGTGCCACCAGCCGGCGTGCCGTGGCCGTGGTCGAGGAGTGGATGGCGTCGGCCAGTTCGCGTGCCCTGGATCGGAGTGCGCGGACCCGGGCGGCTTCGTCGTCGAGTACGCGGTCACCGGTGTGGAAGTGCCAGTCGAGGACGAGAGAGGACCCGGTGTCGTCCGGAAGCCGCGCCGTCCGCACGATGATTTCCCGCACCCGGCGGTTGAGTGCGGGAAGCGTGCGCGCGGTGGTCTGGGCGCCTTCGATGCCTGGCACGTCGGCATGCCAGGTCGTACCGTCGCGGGAAACCACGACGCGATACGTCGATTCGGTGATGTCGGCCAACCCCTCGTGACGAACGTGAGTGCCCACTCACGTTCGATTCGCCCGCCGTTGCCTGCCGGGGTGCCTCGTATGTCTAGCCGGTAGACAGGAGGGCGTCAAGCCATCGCAATGGGCCTGCCGGGTCGTGTTCAGGGCCAGACGTGGTAGGTCTCGACGTCCAGCCAGGCGTCGAACCTCGGGTATTTACGCTCCGGATAGGGCTTGCCGGTGTAGTGCCTGGCGAGTCGGTCGATGCCGGCGAGATCGGAATCGGGTTCGAGGGTCACGGTGCCCTGAACGCTCACGTGCCGGTACCACGAGTCGCCGTCCAGCACCGTCAGGGAGACGCGGGGGTTGGCGCGGATGTGCTCGAGGCGCTTCCGCCTGGCGTCGAGGTTGAGCAGAATGCGCGCGCGCTCCTCGTCCCAGAGATACCAGGTCGCCACCGAGACGGGCGTACCGTCCGGGCGGACAGTGGCCATGACGGCCGGGTTGGGCTGCTTCAACAGCTCGATGACGTCAGGGGAGAGTGGCGGCTTCGGCATGTGGACTCCTTCGTACGTCTGGAAAGTCGGACGCCGGTAGGGCGCCATCACGACAGGCGAACCACTCTGCCCCGCCGGGCTATTCCAGGGGCGTCGTCGGGTCCGGCAGGTGTGGGAGTGCTGGTGAGTGGGGAACCGAACGCACGGTTGCGCCATCGGGCAGTGAGGGTGCCAGGCGGGCTACAACCTTCGTCGCATCCGGCGGTGACCGTTCGGCGGACGCCCGAAGCAGCGTCGCCACCCAGGCTGGGACCATGACCCTCACCAGACGACTCCTCCTCACCAGCCTTGTCCTCGTCCCGACTGCTGCCAGCACCTCGGCGTACGCCATTCCCGCTCCCCCAACGACCGCGCCCGCTTCGGCAACGACCGCGCCCGCTTCGGCAACGACCGCGCCCGCTTCGGCAACGACCGCGCCCGCTCCGGCAACGACCGCGCCCGCTTCGGCAGGCACCGCCGCCGACTCGATCCTCGGCTCGCCGTCTTCGGCGATCCGCGAGCGTGCAGGCGTACGCGCGGAGGAGTCGCTGCGCCCCCGCCTGCCCGAACCCACCGGACCGCATCGCGTCGGCACCACCGAACTCCACCTGGTCGACCGCGACCGCCGCGACCCGTGGGTGGCGGATCGGCAACGGGAGCTGATGGTCGGCGTGTGGTACCCGGCGCGTGCCAGCTGGCCAGGGAAGTCACCGACGACTCCGTACTTCCGGCCGCACGCCGCCGAGGCCTTCGGCGCGAGCGCCGACATGCAGCTCGGCCTGCGCCCCGGACAGGTGGACTGGGCGGGGATCCGTACGCACGCACGGACCTCGCCACCCGTCCTCGCCCGACCCGGCGGTCGCCCCGTTGTGGTGTTCTCGCCGGGCGCCCGCATCCCCCGTGCGCTCGGCACCGTGCTGGTCGAGGAACTGGCCAGCCGTGGTTACGTCGTGGTCACCGTCGACCACACCCACGAGGCGCCGGTGGAGTTTCCCGACGGCCGGCTCGAGCTGCCGGCAACGTTCGACGGCACGCCCACGGAGCGGAACCACGTGGCGCTGGCAGCGCGGGTCGCGGACGTGCGCTTCGTCCTCGACCAGCTTGGCGTGCTCGCGGCGGGTGGCAATCCCGACGCCGACCGGCGGCGACTACCGGACGGTCTCGGCGGGATGCTCGACCTGACCCGGGTCGGGATGTTCGGCCACTCCGCGGGCGGGTTCGCCACGGCTGAGGCGATGCTGGTCGACCGGCGGATCGACGCGGGCATCGACATGGAAGGCAGCATGGCGTACAGCTTCGAAGACAACGACCTCGGCGATGTCGTCGGGCACGGTCTCGACCGGCCGTTCATGCTCATGGGTGCGGGCCTCACCAGCGGGCTGCCACACACCCACCGTGACGCACCTGAGTGGCGCGAGTTCTGGGCGAACTCGACCGGGTGGAAGCGGGACCTGTACGTCGCCGAGGGCGAGCACTTCACGTTCGCTGACCAGCAGGTGCTCCTGCCACAGATCGACGCGGCCTATGACGTGCCGCCCGAGCGGGTGTCGGGGTCGATCGGCACGGTGGACCCGGTACGGGTCACGGCCTCGGTGCGGGCGTACGTCACGGCCTTCTTCGACCAGCACCTGCGGCACCGGCACCAGCGCCTTCTCGACGGGCCGTCGCCGCGGCATCCGGATGTGACGTTCATCCGCTGAGCGCACTGGTCCGCCCGCGAGAGGCGCCGGCCCTCCGGCGAGATGACTGACCGGTCCAGGACCGCCCTGTGGCCGGGCCGTGTTCCGCGGGCGGGATGTGTGGAAAGGTTTCCACACATCTGTGTCCTGGACCGAACGACAGATGTGGGAGGGCCGATGGGACGGCTTCGGGTTGGCGTCGTCGGGTGTGGGGGAGCCGCGACGGGGCACGCGCAGACGATGGCCAGTACGGCGGAGTTCGAGATCGTCGCGCTGGCCGAGCCCAGCCAGTCGAATCTCGAGCTGTTCCGATCGCGGGTTCCGATGGTGGCGGAGGTCCCGTCCTTCGCGTCCGCCGAGGAGATGTTCGAGGCGGTCGAGTTGGACGCCGTCACGGTCGTCACGCCTCACACACTGCACTTCCCGATCGTGATGAGCGCGATCAAGCGGAGCCTGCACGTGCTGTGCGAGAAGCCCCTCACGTGTACGGCGAGAGAGGCGCGGGAGATCGAGGCGGCGGCCGAGGCGGCGGGCGTCACCGTGATGGTGCGGTACCAGCGCCGCTTCGATCCTGCGTACACCTTCATGCGGGAGACGATCGCGGGCGGCGAGCTGGGTGAGCTGCGTTCGATCATCATCACGTGCGGGCAGCGGTGGCTGACAGGCACGGCCGGCACGTGGCGGCAGGATCCGGCGCTGTCCGGCGGCGGCATGCTGATGGACAGCGGCTCCCACCTGGCCGACATGCTGCTCTGGCTCGTCGACCGGCCGGTGGCGTCGGTGTCGGCCCTCGTCGACCAGGTGGGGTCGCCCGTCGACATCAACACGACCGCGACCGTCGCCTTCGCCGGCGGCGTCCAGGGACAGCTCGCCGTCGTGGGCGACCTGGCGACGACCTGGATGGAGACCGTCGTCGTCTCCGGGTCGGACGGGCTGCTGCGCTACGAGGTGGAGCCGCAGCATCCGTGGCGGACGGGGCGGGTGACGTTCGCGCGGGGGAAGTCGATCGAGCAGCGGCTGGACCTTCCGCGCACGCCCGACCTGCACGAGGCCTGGTGGTCCGCGATCAACGGGGAGACGCCGAACCCGGCGCCGCCGGCGGCCGGGTTGCGGGTCGCCGAGCTGAGTGAGGCCATCTACCGGTCGGCCAGCCTCGGCGAGACGGTCCGCCTCGACGGTCGATAAGGGCGGGTCCATCCCGCGCTAGCGGCTGCACCGGGCCCTGTCGTTCATGATCATGCGTGGGAAACTGTGGTTTCTGGCGCTGGGGAACGCCCCTTTCCCACGCATGATCATGAACCGCACGCCCCGCACCGTCTCCCAGGGACGTACGTACGCCTGCGACCCGCTGCGTACGCCTCCCGCGTGGTCAGGCGGCCGACCGCTACGTCGAGTGGCGTAGCGACGGAGCCGCTTCCCGAGTGACGCTCGCCGAGGCAGGATCGGGGAGCCTCGATGGCATGAGAAATCCCGTCGAGACCACCGCGCTGACCAAGCGCTACGGCCGTACGCCGGCGGTCGAGGAGCTCAGCCTGACCGTCCAGCCGGGCGAGGTCTACGGCTTCCTCGGCCCGAACGGCGCCGGCAAGACCACGACCCTGCGGATGCTGCTCGGACTCGTCCGACCCACGAAGGGCAGCCTGCGGCTGTTCGGCAACCCGCCCGGAGCAGGTCACCTCGACCGGGTGGGAGCGCTGATCGAGGGTCCGGCGTTCTATCCGTACCTCTCCGGCCGGGACAACCTGCGGGTGCTCGCGCGCCACGCGGGTGTCGCCCGACGCCGCGTCGACGACGTGCTCGAGACGGTGGACCTGGCTGAGCGGGCGCGGGACCGCTACGCGAAGTACTCGCTCGGCATGAAGCA
Source organism: Actinopolymorpha sp. B9G3 (assembly GCF_040120725.1). Taxonomy (NCBI): domain Bacteria; kingdom Bacillati; phylum Actinomycetota; class Actinomycetes; order Propionibacteriales; family Actinopolymorphaceae; genus Actinopolymorpha; species Actinopolymorpha sp. B9G3. Next base: position 80,591 of record NZ_JBEEAB010000019.1, read on the forward strand.
GCGCCTCGGCCTCGCCGCGGCCTTGCTGAAGGACCCTGACCTGCTGATCCTCGACGAACCGACGAACGGCCTGGACCCGACCGGGATGGCCGACATGCGTGTCACCCTCCGCAGACTGGCCGACGCCGGCCGGACGGTGCTGCTGTCGAGCCACCTCCTCGGCGAGGTCCAGCAGATCTGCGACCGCGTGGGCGTGATCTCGCGCGGCCGGCTGGTGGCGCAGACGACCGTCGCCGATCTGGGCAGCGGTGGCGCTCTCCGCATCGTCGCCGACCCGCTCGACGTGGCGCGCGATCTCGTCGCGACGCTCGCCGGCCCGGACCTCGTACGCGTCGACGGCGAAGCGCTGGCGGTGGACATCGACGCCGCCAAGGCCGCCTGGATCAACACCGAACTCGTCCAGGCCGGGATCTCCGTCAGCGAGGTCCGCTGGAGGGAGCCCGACCTCGAAAAGATCTTCCTCGAGCTGACAGGAGAGCCGACCCATGTGGGGTAACGTCCGCGCCGAACTCGCCAAGCAGGTGCGCCGGCCCGCCGCCTGGCTGCTGCTGGCCATCGGTGTGCTGCTGAGCCTGACGTTCGCCTATCTCATTCCGTACGCCGGTTATGCCGGTGGCACCTCGGGCCCGCCGAACAGCGACCGTGGGCTGGCCGCCATGGTGCCGGATGCGTTCGTCGGGAACGCGATCGGCGGGACGCCCGTCTTCGTCGGGGCGCTCGCGCTGATCTTCGGGGTCCTCGTGACGGGTAGCGAGTACGCCTGGGAGACCTGGAAGACCGTCTTCGCGCAGGGGCCGTCCCGGTGGAGTGCGTACGCCGCCAAGCTGGTGACGGTCGCCGCCGGGTCGCTCGTCCTCGTCGGCGCGCTCGTCTGCGTGTCCGCCGCCGCGAGCGCCCTCGTCGCCGTCGTGGAGGACCAACCGCTCGACTGGCCGAGTGCGACCGACATCGCGCTCGGAGTGGGCGCCGGCTGGCTGGTCACGATGATGTGGGCCGCGTTCGGCGTGCTGCTGGCCGTCCTGCTGCGGTCGGTGGCGCTGCCGGTCGGGCTCGGACTGGTGTGGCTGCTCGCGATCCAGAACCTGCTCGCCGCCATCGCGGCCCCTCTGCTGGACTGGGTGGCGGAACTGCAGAAGGGCCTCCCCGGTCCGAACGCCGGTTCCCTCGTCGCGACGCTCGGCGCATCGTCGGACACGCCAGGGGTGGCCGAGCTCGTCGGGTCGGGCCAGGCGACCCTCGTGGTCACGGCGTACCTGCTGGCGTTCACGATGGTCGGTGGCTGGCTCCTGCATCGCCGCGACATCGGGTAGCACCGGACATCCAGTGAGGACTGCGGACAGATGAGACTCTCGAGATCGCTGATCGGCGACATCGCCCTCGCGCTCGTCCTCACCGTGGTCGGGCTCGGCGGGACGACGTCGGCGAATGCGTTCATGTCGCCCGACCGCCCGATCGACGCCGTGGGCTTCGGCCTGGTGATCGCCACTGCACTCGTCCTGTCCGTACGGCGGCGGTGGCCGCTCGTCACGCTGGCAGTGGCGACGCTGTGCTCGTCGACCTATCTCGTGCTCGGTTATACGTACGGACCGATCCTCTTCTCCTTCTTCGTCGCGGTCTACACGGTGGCCCGGCATCTGCCGCTCGCGCGGGCCTGGCCGCCGTGCGCGCTCGCCCTGGTGATCCTGCTGGCGCACATCTTCACCAACAGTGCGTCGCTGCCGGGGTTGCTCGGCGTCATCCCCGGTTCCGCGTGGGTGGTGGTGCCGTTCGCGATCGGCGTGACCGTACGCCTGACTCGTGAGGCAGCGGCTCAGGCCCGCGCCGAGACGGTCCGCCAGCACGTCGACGAGGAGCGGCTGCGGGTGGCGCAGGAGGTGCACGACGTGGTCGGCCACGGGCTCGCGGCCATCAAGATGCAGGCCGACGTCGCCCTGCACGTCCTGCCGAAGCGCCCCGAGCAGGCGGAGGTCGCGTTGAACGCGATCAGCCGGACCAGCACCGCGGCCCTCGACGAGCTCCGCGCCACACTGGCGGTCGTCCGGAGGACCGGAGCGGATCCCGAGCGGACACCCGCACCCGGCCTGGAGCGGCTCGACGAGCTTCGCCAACGCATGAGCGACGCCGGAGTCGACATCCACCTGGAAACCGACGGCGAGCGCCGCGCCCTTCCGGCGGCCGTCGAACTGGCCGGTTACCGGGTCGTCCAGGAGTCGCTGACGAACGTCCTCCGGCACGGCGCGGCGAAGGTTGCCAGCGTGCGGATCGGTTACCAGACTGACGCCGTGACGCTGGCGATCTCCAACCCCGCGGGAGCCGTACGCAGCCGCGGCGGTGGGCTCGGCATCCCAGGTATGCGGGAGCGCGTCGAGGCACTCGGCGGGGAGTTCACCGCCGGACCCACCGACGATGGACAGTTCATGGTGCGGGCGTCGATCCCGACAGGAGGTGCGGCGTGATCAGGGTGCTGATCGTCGACGACCAGGATCTGGTCCGGTTGGGCCTTTCGACTCTGGTGGACAACGAGGACGACCTGGATTTCGCGGGCGAGGCCGGTGACGGGCTCGGTGCCGTTGCCGCCGCACGGGACCATCGGCCCGACGTCATCCTGATGGACATCCGGATGCCCGGCGTCGACGGGCTCGAGGCGACCCGGCGGATCTGCGCCGATCCCGAGCTGGCGGGTACGAAGGTGATCGTGTTGACGACGTTCGAGCTCGACGAGTACGTCTTCGACGCGTTGCGCTACGGCGCAAGCGGCTTCCTGCTCAAGGACACCAAGCCGAGCGAGCTCCTGCAGGCGATCCGGCTCGTGGCCGAGGGAGGCGCGCTGCTGTCGCCGTCGGTGACGCGACGGGTGGTGCGGGAGTTCGCGTCCCGGTCACCGCGCGCGGTCAAGCCGCACCCGCAGCTCGACACCCTCACCGACCGCGAACGGGAGATCGTCGGCCTGGTCGGCGAGGGACTCAGCAACGACGAGATCGCGGAGCGGTTGGTCGTGAGCCCGGCGACCGCGCGTACACACGTCAGCCGGGCGATGATCAAGCTCGCCGCGCGGGACCGCGCCCAGCTCGTGGTGTTCGCCTACCAGTCCGGCCTCGTCAGCTAGTGGCCGTTGTGCTGCAAATGACCACGCTGCCCATGCGTTCGGAACCTGGGATAGGTATCGGCACCTGTCCAGCTACCGGGGGCCTGCTCAGCGTGGTCATTTGCAAGAGCAGGGGAGATGTCGGTGATTGCTGCGCACCGAGGCGCGTCCGGTGACGCACCGGAAAACACCCTTGCCGCATTCGAGGAGGCGCTCGCCCAGGGCGCCGACGTCATCGAACTCGACGTACGACGGACCGCGGATAGGGAGCTGGTCGTCTTCCACGACGCGAACCTGAGGCGGACAACCGACGCCACGCAGGTGTTTCCTGATCGTGCACCGTGGCGGGTGCGTGACTTCACCCTTACCGAGCTACGGCGCCTCGACGCCGGTGGCTGGAACGACGAGCGGTTCGCCGGTCAACGGATTCCCACCCTGGACGAGACGATCGACCTCGTGGGCGACCGCGCCCGGCTGCTGATCGAAATGAAGCGACCGTCGGAGGACGAGGGCCTGGTCGCCGCGGTGGCGGCATGCCTCGACCGGCATGGTCGCGGCGGTCCGCTCGACGCCTCCGGCGACAGCGGCAGGTTCGTGGTGGCGTCGATCGAACGAGAGTATGCGTTTCGCTACAAGGAACTTCGTCCCGAGGCCACGGTGGCGGCGTTGACGGTACGCGCGGACACGGACCTTGCGGAGCTGGAAAGGATCGCCCAGTACGCCGCGTTCATCGGCACGGGGCAGGCGCGGTTCCCGCAGGAGCAGGTCGAACGCGTCCAGGCTCTCGGTCTCGGTGTCCTCACCAACACGAGCACGGCCGCGGACGTGCGCCAGATGATGCCGCTCGGTATCGACGGCGTGATCACGGACCATCCGGGCCGGATGCTCACGGCGCTGCGGGAGGAGCGGGCGGTCTGGATCGAGGTCGAGTCGCTGGAGCCAGGGTGCCGGTCCAGCTGTCCGGTGGAAGTCCAACTCAACAAGGGGATGAATGGCGGCAAGTGGTCGGGCGACGCCCAGCTGCTCGTGCGGGCGACGGGCCCTGGCGACACGGTGGAGGTCGCCTTCGACACGAGTGGACTCGGATCCCGCAACCTCGGGTTGACGCTGGGCGGATCGCCCGCCGGAGGCATCCATCAGCTCTCGCTCGACGGTGAACCGCTCGGCCCGCCCGTCGACACCTACCGTGCCTCGGTGGCTCGGCAGACGCTGACCTTCCCCCACCTCGTCCTGGCCGAGGGTGCGCACGTGCTCCACGCCCTCGTGACGGGGCGGCATTCCTCCTCGACCGGGTTCGACCTCGGCCTCGACGTCCTGGAGCTCCGCGCGGCAGTGGCCAAGTAGCTGGAACGCAAACCGCGACACCCTGCCCGACAACGTGCGGGAGATGCTGGAGTAGCGGTTGAACCTCGACTCTGCGGGCCCCGCTCCTCAGCTGGTGTGGGCCTGCTCGTCAGCGGGCACCGCCCGCTCGCGGGACCTCGAGCCCGCTTCGTCGTGGTGGTCTGGGCCGGCCAGCAGGTGGTCGCCCAGAGGTGTACGCATGGAGAGCACCTCGCGCCCGACCCGCTGGGAACGGACCAACCCCGCCGAGCGCAAGGCGGCGAGCTGCTGGGCCACGTGACCGGCGGCGATGCCGAGCTCACCAGCCGCCGCGGTCGTCGACACCGGTCGGGACAGGGCCGCGAGCAACCGGGCCCGCGTGCGTCCGAGCACCGCGACGATCGGTGCTGGGACACCCTTGCGCGGCTCCCACACCTGGGCGACGTCGTGGGCGCGGTACCACACGGTCGGTGGGCTCGGCGGATCCGTCGCGCCCCCGAGCCGATGACCGGCGAAGACCGACGGCATGAGGACGAGGCCCTCGTCGTTCATCGAGACCTCGGCTGAGAAGGGCCGGCGTACCTCGAGGGTGTCCCGTCGCCAGCGCACACCGTCGGGCAGTCCGGCGAACGCGAGGCCCGGCCCACCCCGCGCCAACGCCCGTGCGCGGCGGGCGACGTCGGCCTCCAGACATGCCCGGATCCGCGGCCAGTCAGCCCGTAGGGCGACGTCCCAGAATGCCGCGAGTTCCTCGGCCGCGCGGTCCCGGACGAGCCCGGGCGCCCGGATCAGGGCACGGGCCTCCGCCCATCGATGCCGGCTGGTGCCGGGCGTGAACCAGTGCTGGATCAGTCCGAGCTCGGTGCGTACGCGCGTCAGGGGAGTACGCCGGACAGCGGACAGCTCGGCGTCGATCGACTGCGGCTCCCGACCCGCAGGCGGAGCGAGGAAGTCGGGCGTGTAGTTGTGCGGTGGGATCAGGGCGTAGAGAAACCGCAGGTCCAGGTCGGATCTGTCGATGGCCTGCTGAGTCACGCGACGCCACGAGGCGTAGACCGGATGGTTGGCGCGGGTCAACGGATGCAGGAGCCGCAGAGCGTTGCGGGCTTCGAGAAGCGGCGAGTAGCCGAACCTGGTCTCGGCCAATGACGTCGCGGTGAAGACGTACCGGATCACAGCTGATGATTCTGCCTCAGCAGAATCATTGGATTCCACCGGCGCCGGAACCAACGATTTCTCGTTGCCGCACGACAGTCTGACTCTCTGGGGAGAGATCGTGTCCACACCGTCCGCGCCACCTCGGCACCGTCCTGGCTGGATGCGTGCCCTCATCGCCGTCGTCGTCATCGACATGGTGGGCAGCGGGCTGTATCTACCCGTGTCGCTGCTGTACTTCACCAAGGTCGCCGGGATCTCGTTGGCGACGACAGGGCTGTGCCTGTCGGCGGCGCAGCTCCTCACCCTGCCGCTCCCACTGCTTGTCGGTCGCCTCGTGGACCGGTTCGGATCCCGCGCGGTCGTGCTCTGCGGGCTCCTTCTGCAGGCCGGCGGCTTCGCCGGCTTCCTCCTGGTCAGCGAGGCCGTCACCCTGTTCGTCGCAGCGGGCCTGGCGGCGGTCGGGCAGCGTACGTACTGGTCGTCCATCTTCACGCTGATCGCCGACCTGGCGTCCTCGGCCGACCGCGACCATGCCTATGCGAAATCCAGCGCCGCGCAGAACGCCGGAGTCGGTGTGGGCGCGCTCCTCGCCGCGGCATTGCTGGCGGTCGGCGACGAGTCGGTGTTCCGCCTGGTGATCGTCCTCGACGCCGCGACCTTCGCCCTGTCGGCGCTGGTTCTCTGGCTTCGGATCCCACGCCGTACGCACGACAGCGGACCTTCCTCGTCGGCGGGCCGGGCGTCCGTGGGCGGCCCACTGCGGGACCGACCGTTCCTCGTCCTGGTCGCGGCCAACACGGTTTTCGCCTTGTGCAGTGGGCTTCTCGGGCTCAGCCTGCCGGTGTACGTCGATCACCTGCTCGGCAAGGCGAGCTGGGCAGTCGGCGTACTGCTGGCGCTGAACACGGCCGCGCTCGCGCTCTGCCAGACCGTGGTGGTGAAGCGACTCGCCGGGCGCCGGCGTACGCGGGTGATGTGCGTCGCGGGCCTCGGCTGGGCGGGCTGGGGTGTCCTGATGGCGACTATGTTCGCGATCCCGGTCGAGTGGGTGGTAGTGGCGCTGTTCCCCGTCACGATCCTCTACACCGTGGCGGAGTTGCTGCACGCGCCCGCGTCGAACGCACTCGCGTCGGAACTGGGCCCGGAACGGGAGCGCGGCAGGTACATGTCGACGTTCCAGTTCTCGTTCGCGCTCAGCGGTGTCGTGGCGCCGGCGTTCTTCACCCAGCTGTTCAGCTGGCAGCCGGTCGCGCTGTGGCTGATCGTCTGCGTGGCGGCGCTGGCGGCGGGACTGGCCGTGGTGGCGCTGGAGTCACGGCTGCCGGTCGAGGCCGTCGCCGCGCGGTCCGCAGAGTCCACGCCGGTCGGCTGACCGGCCCCGCGCAGCTGGCAGCTGCCAGCCGCAACTATCCGGTCAGCCGCGCCAGCTCCGTGACCCTGCCGCACAGGCGTCCCCACTCCGAGCCGCATCTGGCGCCACGGGAACCCGCTGCCGGGCGGCGGTGTAGGACAGGGCAGTGGTGCCATCGGGAGCCGGCAGGCATCCTGAGCCGGAGGCACCGTCAGGAGGTCCGCATCACCGATCCCGCGGAGGCCGCCGAGCAGGTGGTCATCGCCCGCGTACGTTCCGGCGACCGGGAGGCGTACGCGGACCTCGTACGCCGTCATTCGGCGATCGCCCATCGGACCGCCGTGCTGCTGGGCGCGGGATCCGACGCGGACGACGTCGTCCAGATCGCGTTCGTCAAGGCTTATCGGGCGCTGGGTGGCTTCCGCGCCGGTTCGGCGTTCCGGCCCTGGCTCCTGCGGATCGTCGCGAACGAGACGAGCAACGCGGTACGCGCGGCGAAGCGGCGCCGGGACGCGACGCTGCGTTCGGTGGACGGTCTGGACGATGCGGCTCCCGATCCGGCGAGCGACGTGCTGTCCAGCGAACGCCGGGCGACACTTCTCGCCGCCGTAAGAGAGCTGCCGGAGCCGCAGCGCCGCGCGGTGGTCTGCCGGTATCTCCTGGAGCTCGATGAGGAGGAGACATCCACGGTGCTCGGATGGCCGCGCGGGACGGTGAAGTCCCGGCTGCATCGCGCGCTGGGTCGCCTGCGTACCCGCCTGGCCGAGACCGCCGAGCCACTGCCGGGCGCCGTGACCGCCGTAACCGCCGTGACCCCCGTCGAAGCCGCAGAGCCGCGGCATGCCGCCGGTCCGGACCGTCAGGCGCCGGAAGCGGTGGTGGTGGACGCGCCGTCGACGGAGGCGTACGACGATACGAAGGAGGCCGGCCATGGGACCTGACCTCCCGCCAAGCGGCCGGCTCCCGGCCGATGAACTCGGCGGGCGACCCGGCGATGGATTGGCCGACGACCTTCGCGTCCTCGGTCGTACGATCCACACTCCCGCGCCGGACGGCGACGCCCTCGCCGCGGCCGTCATGGAACGGCTGGCGGCAGAACCCGCCCCGACCGGCCACCGGGGTCGGCTGCGGGCCTGGACAGCGGCCTGGACGGAGCCGATCCGGACGGTCCTGCGCGAGCCCCGACGCGTGGCCGTCGTCGCCGCCACCGCACTGGTGGTGGCCCTCGCGCTGACGCCGCCCGTACGCGCGACCGTGGCGGAGTGGTTCGGTTTCGGCGTGGTCGTTCGCCCCGGACCACGGGTCCCCTCGGCGCCGCCGCCGTCTGCCACCGGATCGCTCACCATGAAAGACGCGGCGCGGCTGGTGCGGTTCATCCCTGTAGTGCCCCGTGCGCTCGGTACACCGGACAAGGTCGACGTCGCCTCGGACGGCCGGCTGCTGTCGCTCAGCTGGAGCAGTTCCGGCGGCACACGGCGCCTGGACGAGTTCGAGGGGCGGTTGGCGCCGATGTTCGTCAAGTCGGTCAGCAGGGGCGAAGCGGAGTACGTCGACCTGGACGGGCGTACCGCCCTGTGGTTCCCCACGCCACACGAGGTCGCACTCATCGACGAGGCGGGAGTTGAACGTACCGAGTCCGCGCGTCCCGCGGGTCCCACGCTGGTGTGGGAGTCGGGCGGTGTCACCCTCCGGCTCGAGGGCGTGGCAGACAAGCGGCGCGCATTCGAGATCGCCCGGTCAGCTTCCTGAACGCGAGCCGTGCCGCGAGCGGCGTCGCGGTGAAGGGCGATGTGGGCATGGGCGAAGCGGGATCCGGGGAACGCGGGGACGGGGAGCGGTGTAGCACTGGCGTCAGACCCACTCCGCGGTCATCGAAGGAGCCACTCATGTCCCGCTCCACGCACGCATCCACACTCCCGGTCCGTCGCGGGCGCGGCCTGGTCCTCGCTCTGGTGGGCGCGATGGTGGGCCTTCTCGCACTCGGGCCGGGGACGGCACACGCTGGCGGACCGACGAGCGTCCTCGTCGTCTCGCCGCAGAAGGGCGTCACGGCATCGGCGTACCACTCCGACGACGAGTACGCGCTGCTGTCGCGCGCACTCGACGAGAGTCCCGTCGCGCAGAAAGGTGCGCCTGTCGATCAGGTCCTGGGCCCGGGTGGTTCACAGACCAATGTCACCTGGCTCGTGCACGACATCTCCATCTGGCGGCTGGACCGCATCCTGGTCGATACCGAGGAGGGAGTGTGGATCAACACCCGGGAAGCGTGGGAAGGCGACGCGGTTGACCTGGACGGGGCTGGAGTGTGGCACCGTTCGCCGGATCCGGAGGGGCTTCTCGCGCTGCTGGGACGCTGGGGGATGCTCGACGGGACGGCGAGTGTCCCGGTCGAGTCCGTCCCCCAACCGGCCGACGAGGCTGCCGCACGGGCGAACTCCCCGGGGGCCAGGAACGAGAACGTGAACGGGCTCAACGTGCCCAGCAGTACCCGCGACAGTGGCGTGCTCGGCATGTGGTGGCTCGCGCTTCCGGCACTCCTCCTGGGAGCACTCGGCGGAGCGCTCGGCAGGCCGGCTGCGAGTCGCCTTGTCCGCAGGGCCCAGGCCCGCGCCTTCCGACCGCGCCAGCACCTGATCGATGCGTGACGTCGCCGACGGTGGAGGGCCGCAAACCGTCACCGCACGAAACGCGCTTCGACCGCTGGCATGAAAACCGCGCCCTCACCAGTTGGCGAGGGCGCGGTTTCGCGGTGGTACATGTGCTCAGACGAGGCGGATGTTCTCCGCCTGGGGGCCCTTCTGGCCCTGCGCGACGTCGAACTCCACCTTCTGGCCCTCGGCCAGCTCACGGAAGCCCTGGGCCTGGATGTTGGAGTAGTGGGCAAAGACGTCGGCGCCGCCGCCGTCCGGCTCGATGAAGCCGAAGCCCTTGTCACCGTTGAACCACTTCACTGTGCCTGTCGCCATCGCTGTCTCCTTCAGGGTGGCAGTGCCGGCTTCGCACGGTGCGAGCCGGTGTCGCTGCGTTGTTCGACCCTCCGGAGAAAGGTCCGGATAAACAGAAATGCGCCCGTTGGTGAGTAACCAGCAGGCGCACACAAACGTTCATGGGAACCACAACTGCAACTTGTGCCCACCGTAGCACGCTACGAGTTGGCGTCTCGCCGAACGGGTCAGATCCGCGCGGCGTCGCGACGGCGCGGGCGGCGCCGCGGGAGCGTCCGAAGGTCAACGAGCGCCCGGGCGTGTCGTTCTGTCGGACAGTGAGTCCGGGTCGGTCGGGGCAAGCGGAACCCGTTCGCCTACGTCGCCAGGCCGGCCAGGATCGCGGCCGTGTCCTCCGGGTGGACGAGGACCCGGACGTGGCTGCTGTCGAGGGAGTGCACGTCGAACTGGTTGTCCGGCGTCAGTGCGTCCGCCTCGGCGATGAAGCGGTCCTGGAGAGCGATCGGTATGGCGGCATCGCGGGTGAGTCGGATGTACGTACGGCGAACGCGGCCCCAGGTGTCAGCCTGCGCACGCGCGTCGTCGCCACCGACGTCGAGATTCTCATCCGGCTCCAGCGTGTTGAGGTAGGCGAGGAACTCGGCCTCGGTGCAGTCGTCCGCGAGCACGGCCTTCAGGCTGGCCAGCTTGTCGGGGTCGGCCATCCGGAAACTCTGCCGGATCACGCCGAGTTTCCTCGGGTCCCCGACGAGAGCGGTGTTGGTCTCGTTGAGACTCGGCGGTCCGTGCTCGGGGGTTGATGCGTAGTCCATCGGCGCCAGGTCGACGCAGCACCAGGCCGAGACGTAGACGATCCGATCGATCAGGGCCGGAACCGTATTGCCAACGCCGGTCAGCGTGAGGCCGCCGCGGCTGTGTCCGACCAGGATGACAGGCCCGTGCTCGGAGGCGCGGCGTACGACGTCGCAGACGTGCTCCACGTTGTCGGCGAGGGTGACCCCACTGAGCGTCGTCGGCGCCGCGGCCAGGGCGGCGAGGTCCTGCGGCGCCTGGTAGGCGGGCGAGAACGCGGCCTGGAAACCATGGCCGGGCAGGTCGACGGCGAGCGAGCGGTGCCCGCGCAGGGCGAGCTCGCGTTGCATCGGCGCCCAGCTGAACGAATTGCCGAACGCGCCGTGCACCAGGACGAAGGTCGGTTCCATGCCGGACAGTCTGGCAACCGCACGGGCGGCGCCTTCCGCGCAGGGTGCGGGCACCCGACGTGAGCGGCCTGCGATGCGCACCTCACCGGCCGCAGGCATCGCTACAACGTACGGATGTCGTCGATGCGCGACTCGTCGAACGCGATGCCGAATCCCGGCTCCGTCCCGAGCGTGATCCGGCCGTCCACCGGCGTGGGAACCACCTGCTCGAAGTGGAGCTTGAACGGCATGAACTCCAGCAGGTACTCGACTCTCGGGCAGATGCTCGGCGGCTGGCTCGCCACGACGTGCAGCGCTGCCCGGATGCCATGACCGTGCGGGATCACCGGCACGCCGTGCAGCGATCCGACGGTGCAGATGCGGACGAGCTCGGACACCCCGCCACACCATTCGGGGTCGGACTGCAGGATCGAGACGGCTCCGGCCGCAAGGTAGCGCTGCGCCTCCCACCTGCCGTAGAGGTGCTCGCCGGCGGAGATCGGGACCTCGGACTCCCGGTTGAGGCTCGCCGTCGCCTCCAGCTGGTCCGGTGGCAGCGGCTCCTCGAGCCAGTACGGACGGAACTGCCCGGCCCGGCGCAGCCATTCCCGTGCGTACGGCAGGTTCCAACTCATGAACGCGTCGAACATCAGCTCCACGTCGTCGCCCACCGCCGTACGCAGCCGACGGGCGAGGTCGACGTTGGCCGTCATGCCGGCGGGCCCGTCACCAGGGCCGTAGGCGAAGAACCACTTCTGGTACGCGAACCCGTTGTCGGCCAGCGCTCGGGCCCGGTCCTCGGCGGCGCCCTCGTCGAGCGACGTGCCGAGGGTGCTGGCGTACGCCTCGACGGTCGCCGCCCGCGGTCCGCCGAGGAGTTCGTAGACGGGAACGCCGTGCAGCCGACCGGCAAGGTCCCACAGGGCGTTGTCGACCGCACTGATCGCCATCATCGGGTAGCTCGACCGCGAGTGCCGGTCACGGCGGTACATCTGGTCCCACACGATCGCGATCGCGCGCGGGTCCTTGCCGATGAGGAAGTCGCGCAGCTCGTTGGTCACGACGGTGGATGCCGGCCGGTCGACGGGTCCGTAGAGACCGAGGTGGTCGCCAGCGCGGATCTGCAGGTAGTCGGCCTCCTGGACGCCCGGGTGGGCCGAGCGGCTCTGCCACCGAGACGTCGGCGCGTGCTCGGGGTAGTGCGCGAGGGGCCTGCTCTGCCGGTACCACGAAGGCCGCTCGGGTGCCGGGCCGCGCAGTCGCAGGATCTCCACCGCGGTGATCTTCATTCGACGCCCGCCTCCTCACTCCAGCGAGCGACAGAGGCGCCGCACGCTTCTGGCCGGTCGACCCTACGCCGACACTGGTGGACCAGGGCTCGCAGCGCGAGCCAGCGTCTCGCAGCGCGAGCCAGCGTCTCGCAGCGCGAGCCAATCGCAGAGAATCTTTACTCTTTGCTTTCGGTCAGGGACTTGACGTGATCAGCTTCTCGGTCGACGCTACGGGGCAGGGATGGGCCCGGCGGCTTTGAGACGCACCGCCGTCAAGCCACGCGGGCTACAGGAGCATCGATGAGCGAGACACCGGTGTACGACCAGCTGATTGCCGAGAGGCTTGGTCGCGGGCCGACTGAGTTCGAGGGTCACGAGCACTGGGACGAATCCGACGAGGCGACAGCGGCGTACGCCCGCGGCGTGGCCGAGGCCGAGGCGACGTGGGAGCAGTTCTGGGGGCGGAAGACCACCGTGCGGGCGCGGACGCCCGCGCCCTACCGCGAACGCCAGCGCGCCGGCTGAGGTCGTACGCGCGACCATCGGGGAGCGAGGGCTCCATCCGCCTGGCGCGGAGCTGAACCGGCACGTCCTAGGGTGGGGCCGGTGCGCCCACGTCTTCGTCATGCGGTCCGCGCGCTCATCGTCGACGACGAGCAGCGCATCCTGTTGTGCCGGTTCGATCTGAGCCGGCAAGGGATCGTCGTGTGGGCGAGCCCCGGAGGCGGGATCGAGCCCGGCGAAACACTCCTCGGGGCACTTCGCCGCGAGCTGGACGAGGAGGTCGGGCTCGCACTCGACGGCGCACCGCCGCACGTCTGGCACCAGGTGGTCGAAGGGCCGGGCCACGCGCGCCACTACGACGGTGTGGTCAACGACTACTTCCTGCTGCGGACCTCGCACTTCGATCCGCGCGGCTCGTTCACACCGGACCAGCTCGCGGCCGAGAACATCGCCGGCCTCAGGTGGTGGTCGTTGGCCGAGCTCGACGCCTATCGCGGGGCGGATCTGTTCTCGCCGCGCGCACTTCCCGTCGTACTCCGCGAACTCCTCGACAACGGTGTGCCTGCGCAGCCACGCCTCCTGGCCCTCTGATGGTGGCGATGGCGGCCGGGGTCGCCTCGAACGAGACCGTGGTGTCGCCAGCGCATGTGTAGCGAATCGCCCGCACGCCTGTCGGCGGGGGATGCGAACATGTGTTCGTGGCGAGTGGTGAGGCGACCATCCTGCATGCCGACCTCGACGCGTTCTACGCCTCGGTCGAGCAGCGGGACGACCCACGCCTGCGCGGCCGGCCGGTCATCGTGGGCGGGGGCGTGGTGCTCGCCGCCAGCTACGAAGCCAAGGCCTATGGCGTACGCACGGCGATGGGTGGGGCGCAGGCGCGGTGGCTGTGCCCCCGGGCGATCGTCGTCTCGCCCCGGATGTCGGCGTACTCCGACGCCAGCAAGGCGGTCTTCGAGGTCTTCCGGCACACGACGCCGCTGGTGGAGGGGCTGTCGATCGACGAGGCATTCCTCGACGTCGGCGGGTTGCGGCGGATCTCGGGGACGCCCGTCGAGATCGCGCGGCAACTCCGCCACGACGTTCTCGCCCAGGTGGGTCTGCCCATCACGGTCGGGGTCGCGCGCACCAAGTTCCTCGCCAAGGTCGCGAGTGGGGTGGCGAAGCCCGACGGGCTGCTCGTCGTCCCCCCCGATGGTGAGCTCGACTTCCTGCATCCCCTGCCGGTGCAGCGGCTCTGGGGGGTCGGGCCCGTGACCGCCCGCAAGCTCCACGACCGGGGGATCACGCATGTCGGTGAGGTCGCCCAGCTCGCGGAGCGGACGCTGGTCGCGATGCTCGGCCAGGCGGCGGGCCGGCATCTCCACGCACTGGCCCACAACCGCGACCCGCGGCCGGTCCAGGTCGGTCGGCGGCGGCGTTCGATCGGCTCACAGCGGGCGCTCGGCCGCTCGCCGAAGACGTCCGCGGCCATCGACGCGGCGCTCGTCGGCCTGGTCGACCGGGTCACCCGCCGGCTGCGGGCGGCTGGCCGGCTCGGGCGGACTGTCGTACTCCGGCTGCGCTTCGACGACTACACGCGCGCCACCCGGTCACACACGCTGCCCCGGCCGACCGCGCACACGCAGACGATCCTGGCGACGGCGCGTGGGTTGCTCACGGCAGCCGGACCGCTGATCGAGAGCAAGGGCCTCACTCTCGTCGGGATCGCCATCGCGAACCTCGACGACGACGCCGCGATCCAGCTGGAGCTGCCGTTCGATCGCCAGAGCGGCACAGCTCTCGACGCGGCGCTCGACAACGTGCGGGATCGATTCGGCACGGGCGCCGTCACCCGCGCGGTGCTCCTCGGCCGCGACCAGGGCCTGTCGGTGCCGATGCTCCCCGATTGACCTGGCGCGCACCCTTGGCGGAAGGGTCCCCCACAGGAACGCCGGAGGGAGGAGGGTGTCCCTCATCCAGGAGCGGCTCGGTTGCGGATTCCGGGTTAGCATCCGCGCATGACACAGACCGGACCTGAGAAGATCCGGATCGTTCGGCTGGGCCCGGAAGACGTCGCCGAGGTGATGGCGGCCGCCGCGTGTTTCGATCAGCAGCCGCGGCCGGACGCCACCGAGCGGTTCCTGCGTACGCCCGATCATCATCTGTTGGTGGCCTACATCGACGGCGAGCCGGTCGGGATGGTCACTGGTGTGGAGATGACGCACCCGGACAAGGGGACCGAGATGTTCCTCTACGAGCTGGGCGTCGTCGAGGGTTTCCGCAACCGGGGGATCGGTCGGGCGTTGGTCCGCCGGCTGGCCGATCTCGCGACCGAGCATGGGTGCTACGGCATGTGGGTTCTTACCGACGACGACAATCCCGCCGCCATCCGTGCCTACACAGCGGCTGGTGGCAAGCTCGGCGGCCAGCCCCGCGGGGTCGACTGGACGTTCAGCCCTCCCACCTGAACGAACCGAGGGCTCTGCGTACCCGGTCCAGGGCGCGCTGGCTGAGCCGTTCGGGTGCCACGTCGTGGCCGGCCCAGTGGGCGGCCCCGAGCCAGTCGCCGACATCCCAGAGCTCGCGACAGGCGGCGAAGGCCGGCATGGCCCGCTGTTCGGCCTCGCTCCACGCCCGCACGGACGCATAGCCGGCGGCGATCGCGGACCATGCCTCCCGCTTCGCGTCCGAGGAGTCCTGACGCGGGTAGAAGTTCGTCAGGTCGTACGCCCGCCACCCGAAGCCGCAGTGGTCGAAGTCGAACACCACGAACTCGCCGGCGGAGGTGAGGTGGATGTTTCCGCCGTAGAGGTCGCCATGGATCAGGCCGTACGCATGCTCCGGAAGGTCGAGCCGGGTGATGTACGCCTTCAGGCGTTCGGTGAGTGTGCGCAGCTCGGCGTAGCTGGCCTGCTGGTGGGGGCCGACGTGCTCGGCGATGGCGGTGAGGGCCATGTCGACGAGGCGCTCGAGGTCGAGGTGGTAACGATGCCGCGGTGACCCGAACTCGTCCATGGCCACGTGGAGCCGGGCGATCTCCGTGCCGAGGGCGCGTGCGCGTTCGATGCCGAGCGAGCCGTCCTCGCCGGGGGGTACGCCGGGCGCGAACGTGAACAGCGCGAAGTGCCGCTCACCTTCAGGTGCCTCGAGCTCGCCGAGCAGGTCGCCGCGGCGACGAGGGTACGGATGGGACACCGGGCATCCGGCACTCGCCAGGTGGTTCAGGAGTTCCAGTTCGAAGAGCAGATCGTCCGCCGACCGCACCCAGTACTTGTCGCGCGAGTAGATCCGAAGGATCCGGCGCTCGCCGGCGCTGTCGGCCAGCAGGTAGGTGTCGTTGAATCCCCGGCGCAGCAGCCTCGCCACCACGGGTCCGGCAACGTCGTACTCCCGCTCGACCAGCCGTGCCAGGTCGTCGGGGTGCAGGAGTGAGCTGACCACGCGCACGTCGTGGAGCGTAACGCGTGTGCACGACAGAATGCTGCCCGTGCCCGTCGGGTCAGCCCTGTCCGTCCGGCGGCGTACGACCGGGACGGCTGTGTGACAGTCGCACGACCTGACGGTTGCGGCGGATCCGCAGCGGGCCGACGAGACGCGGTCCGGCATAGCGGCGTTCCCACCGCGGGAGGCGACGCCGTAACGGCTGACCCAGGAACTCGCCGAAGATGACACCCGCCGCCAGTGCCAGGGAGTCGGTCGCCGCGATGAGCAGATCGGAGATGCCGAGGAAGCTGTTCCCCTGTGTGAGTTGGAGCATCGCGGTGTAGATCGTCAGGCCGGGCAGCATCGGAATTATGGCCGGCAAGACCACCGCGAGGGCCGGCAGCCGGCGGCGCGAAGCGACGGCGTAGCCGCACACACCGATGCCGACCGCCACCACCGCCCGGGTGGTCGACGGTGAGGAGAGCAGGTGGTCCAGGCCCAGGAACGCCGCGTACCCGGAGCCTCCGAGCAGGAAGATGGCCGGAACCAGCCGCAGCGGTACGTACAATCCCACCGCCATGGCGCCGGCCACGACGCCGGCCGAAAGGAACCGGTGCGGTAGTCCCAACAGGGTGAACGGCGGCGGCGGCTGGACCGGCATGACGATTCCCACCTGCCTGGCGACGATCAGCGCGACCGCCAGACCACCGATGATTCCCGCGGAAAGCAGCAGGACCTCCATCGTCCGCGCGGCTGCGGTCACCATGAAGCCGGTCAATGCGTCCTGGACAGCCGCCAACAACGCGAGTCCGGGCATCAGGACGACGACGCACCCGGCAACGACCAGCGGAGGCTGTACCGGAAGGCCGACAGCTGTCAGACCTGCGGCGACCGAGGTGACGATCGCGGCACCGGCGAAGGTCACGTAGAAGTCGGGCACGTGCCGGTGAGCCAACCGTCGGCCGATCCGGTCGATGAGAACGGTCGTGCAGAAGGTCACCATCACCAGCAGGAGTCCACCGCCCAACTGGACGGCGACGGCGCTCGCGAGCGCGCCCCACGCGACCGTGACACCCCAACGCGGATAGCGTTTCGGCGCCCCTTCGATGACGCGGAGTCGTTGGTACGCAGCGGTCGGGGCCAGTTCGCCTTCGGTGAGGGCGAGGACCATCTGGTGGAGTTCGACCAGCCGGTTGTGGTCCACCGCCCGGGCGCGCACGATCCGCAGATCCGTCACAGGTGCATCTGCGTCACCGACGGCGATGGACACCAGAACCTGCGTGTACGTGACGGAAGCCTCCACGTCGCGCAGCCCGATCGCCGCCGCGGATGCGAGGACCGATGCCTCGACGTCGACCGAACCCGCGCCGCTGCGGAGCAGGAGTTCGCCCAGCCGGAGCAGAAAGTCGAGGGCTGGCGGCAACGCGGGTGGCTCGTCCGGCCCGTCGGCGTCCCCGGTCGTACGAATGAGGTACGGCGAACGCTTCGGCAACTGCGAGACGGTCGGTTCGTCGCGGTGGAGGAGGGCGTCGACGGCGCGGTGTAGACGGTTCCGTAGACGGCGGCGTTCGAGGTTGCTCACGATGGTCGCCCCTGCTGCAGCAGCGCATCTCCTGCGACCAGGATCCACTGTCCCGCCGTTCCGGGCTGCCCGTCGAAGATTTGTCAGACCGCCCAGGCGACCGAAGACCCCGGGCCACGGTCACGATCGCGGTCAGAGCGTGTCGAGCGTTCGGGCGCGTTGCACGACACTTGACCCCTGCATCCTGTCAGGCCTAACCTGACAATGCGTCAGGGATATCCTGACGCCATGGTGCGAAGGAGGCGGAAGCCGGTGTCCTCGACCCAGATATCGCCATCGGATCTGCGGTGTTCGTTCTGCAACAAGTCCAAGGAGGAGGTCGACCGGCTCGTCGCCGGTCCGGCCGTCTTCATCTGCGACGGGTGCATCCGCCTGGCCGAGCAGGTCATCGCCGAAGAAAGCGGCCAGCTCTTCGGAGACCTGCAGAGCAGGAGCACCGAGGATCTGCTGGCCAGCATCGCTCGGCTCGACACCGCGCCGGATCATGTCGAGCGGGCTGTCGCCGAGCACGTGAGCATCCTGCGTGAGCGCGGGGTGACCTGGGCGCGCATCGGTGAAACCCTCGGCATCAGCCGACAGTCGGCGTGGGAACGGTTCTCCGGCGAGGAGTAAGGCGGGCTTACGCCGTGAGGACTGGCGAGAAGTGCTCCACGACGGGGAAGGGCTCGTAGAACGTGTGCAGAAGGCGTCGCCATTCCTGGTAGTCGGCCGAGCCGCGAAAACCCTCGGTGTGATCCTCCAACCGCTCCCATTGCACCAGCAGGAGATAGGTGTTCGGTCGTTCGAGGCAACGCGACAGGGTGAGCCCACCGAAGCCGGGCATGCGCGCGATGATCTCCTTCGCCTGGGCGAAGGCGCCCTCGAATTCTGCCTCCTGACCGGGCAGCACCGGGAGTAACGCGTGTTCGAGGATCATCGCCCCATGGTCTCCTGCGGGTCTGCCCATCATGCGTCGGGGCTGGGAGCGTCGGGGGTCGGACGAGTCGTCGGCATCCGATCGAGAAGTCAACAAAGCTTTCAGCGAAAGCCGAAGGTGAGGATGGGTGCCAGCCGGTCCTCACCGAGACGGCGGAGCACCACATGCTCATGCGGTACGACCGGATCGGGCAGCGCGTCGAGCGGAAACCAGCGCAGATCCGCGGCCTTGGCGGGCTCGATGAGCTGAGGTTCGCCCTTCCATCGTCGGCATTCGAAGAAGAAGTCCACCCGCTCGTCGACCGGCTTCTGGTTGCCCCCGGTCCGGTGCATGCTGGTCAGCGGCGTGAGGTCGGCTGGTTCGATGAGCACGCCCAGCTCCTCACGCGCCTCCCGACAGGCAGAGTCCAGCACGGACTCCTCGGCCTCCACGTGTCCCGCGGCGCCCATCGCCCAGTGGCCGTCCATGTAGCCGGTGTTCTGGCGTAGTTGGAGCAGCACCTCGTCGCCGGCGGTCCCGTGGCGGCGGAGCAGGACATAGGCGGCCGGGACGACCCGGAAGCGATCCGTCATGGCGTACGAGCCTAGGGTTTCCCTCCCGCAGCCACCCCGACCCGCTCAGCATCCGCGCATGATCACCGACGACTGGCCCCTGGGATCTCCACGGCGATCTCACCACTGAGCCGGGCGCCAGCCGCGAGCGGGAGCTCGTCGCCGCTCCAGAATCGACCCGCGTCGTACCAGCTCGACCGCCGGCCGGTGGGCAGCAGACCCATCGCCTCGTACGTCACCGCGATGACCTCCGCGCAGTACGCGGTCTCCAGATAAACACCGCGCCCACCGCAGCCACCGCCCCTGCCCGGCAGGGACCATCGCCGGCCACGGGTCTGCCGCAGTGTCGACAGGCCTTCGCGCACGCCGAGGGCTGGTACCCGACCACGCAACCAACGCGACACCATCCGCGCGCTCGACGGGAACGGGGTTCCGTCCAGCCGCGCGATGGTCCGCAGCACGGCGTCCTCCATCTCCGGTGTCACCGGCTGGTCGAGTTGGCGGAGCCAGGCCTGCTGGCCGTACTTCCGCGCCCAGACGAGCACCGCCGCCCGGAGATCATGCAGCTGGACTCCCCGCTGGTGCGTACCCGACCACAGGTCCGGCAACGACCGCCCGAGCTCGGCGTGCCACATCAGCGGCGGCAGATCGTCGAGGACGACCGACATGCCGACATGGTTGACCGGGCTGTTCGTGGTCACCCGGATGGCGCGATCGGCCATGGAGTGGCCGCGGAATAGCCAGATGTCGCCGGTACGTGTCAGGTCCAGCGCCTCGTCCAGGGTGATCGTCGTACCCGGCATGGTCGTAGCCTAGGCAGGTGCGCTGGTGGAAATGGCTGGGACTGGCAGGCGTGGTGGGTGTCGCGGCGACGGGTGCGGTGATCGTCCGGGCCGAGCGGCGCCGCCAGGCCTACACGCCCGAGGAGATCCGCGCCCGGCTGCATGCCCGGCTGGCGGAGGCGACGCCCGGTGGGTCCGCGGGTAGCGACGGCTGACGCGAGAGCCGATGGCCGATTCGTTCAAGGCGACCGGGGGATGCTCGGACTAGCGTGCCGAGCCAATGCGGGGAGCCCTCCTGGCTCCGCCTATCCCTCTCGTACGAAGGAAGTCCGTTCATGCAACCTCGTCTTGACGCCATCGGGATGGTCGTCGCCGACATGGCACGGTCGCTCGCGTTCTATCGCCGGCTGGGCCTCGACATCCCGCCCGAGGCCGACACCGAACCCCACGTCGAGGCCCCGCTTCCGGGCGGCCTGCGGCTGATGTGGGACACCGAGGAGGTGGTCCGTTCGTTCGACAGCGAATGGAAGCCGCCGAGTGGTGGGCACCGGATCGGACTGGCCTTTCGGGTCGATTCCGCGGCCGACGTCGACCGCACGTACGCCGAACTGCTGGAGCTCGGATACACGGGCCACAACCCGCCCTGGGACGCGTTCTGGGGCCAGCGCTACGCCACCTTGGCCGATCCCGACGGCAACTCCGTCGACCTGTTCGCCCCGCTCGACGGAGGAGCCACCGCCGCAGGAGCCTGACGGCCGCGCGGCCGGTCCCGGCCGGATGCGTTGACCGGGCGTGCTACCGCTCCCTAGCGTCTCCAGACATCTAGACGTCTATAGGGGGTCACCGGGGACACCCCCCGTGACTGGAGGTCGCCGTGGTCGCCGCGGAACGTCCGTACAAGCTCGGAGTCATCGGTTGCGGTCGGGTGTTCCGCTGGCCGTACATGTCGCTCATCCAGCAGCTGCGCACCCGCGGCCAGCTCGACGAGATCGTCACCTGTGACGCCAACCCAGAGGTCCGCGAGATCGTCGCCGACCAACCCGGCGTCGTCAGTTTCACGACCGACCACCGCGAGGTCCTCGACGACCCGGACGTCGACATCGTGATGGTGCTCACCTCGATGCCCGAGCACGGGCCACTCGCGAAGGACGCGCTGCTCGCCGGCAAGCATGTCCTCGTCGAGAAGCCGATGGCCATCACGCTGCCCGAGGCGGCCGAACTGGTCGAGCTGGCCAAGACGAGCCCGGGCCACCTCGTGTGCGCGCCGTTCGTCATCCTGAGCCCGACGTTCCAGGCGATGTGGCGGCACGTCATGGCGGGCGACATCGGCCGGCCGACGCTCGCCCGCGGCCGCTACGGCTGGGCCGGCCCCGACTGGGGGCCGTGGTTCTACCAGGCCGGCGGCGGGCCGCTGTTCGACCTCGGCGTCTACAACGTCACCGCGCTCACCGGGCTGCTGGGACCGGTACGCCGGGTGTCGGCGTTCACCGGCAAGGTCCACGACCAGCGCATGGTCGACGGCCGGATGATCGACGTCCAGACGCCGGACAACTACCAGATCCTGCTCGACTTCGGCGGGTCCGTCCTCGCCACGGTGACGACCGGTTTCTCCATGCAGCAGTACCGTTCGCCCGCCGTCGAGATCTACGGCACCGAAGGCACCGTCCAGATGCTCGGCGACGACTGGGCACCCCAGGGGCACGAGCTGTGGCAGAACTCCGAGGGCGCGTGGAAGCTGTACGCAAGCCCGAACCCAGGATGGCCGTGGACCGCCGGTCTGCAGCACCTCGTCGAGTCGGTGGCTGCCGGGACCAAGCCGCTGGTCGCACCGGAGCACGCCTACCACGTGCTCGAGGTCATGCTCGGCGCCATCGCGTCCGGTGAGGACGGAAAGCACCACGAGGTGTCGAGCACGTTCCCGGCGTTGTCGTTCGGTGACGGCGAGGCCGGGCGGGAGGCGGCCCACCGGGTGCACGACCGTACGCACGCGAGCAGATGACGGGACGCGCGGCGGCGTCGACCACCGGTCAGCGGGTACGACGGGACCGGGACAACCCGCTGCCGCTCTACCACCAGGTGGCGGCGGGCATCCGCGACCAGATCCGCGCGGGCACGCTCGGTCCCGGCGCGCGGCTGGCCTCGGAGTCCGCGCTCAGCCAGCAGGCGGGTGTCAGCCGGATGACCGCGCGGCAGGCGATCGCGCTGCTGGTCGCGGACGGCCTGGTCGTGGTCCGGCACGGGGTCGGGACGTTCGTCGCCGAGCCGAAGCTCACCTACGACGCACTGCACCTGCTGGGGTTCAGCGAGACGCTGGCCGCGCAGGGGAGTACGACGACGTCGGACGTGCTGGAGCAGGCCGTCGTACCGGCGTCGCCCCACGTGGCTACAGCTCTGGGCGTCGAGGCCGGCTCGCCGGTGGTCACGGTGCGGCGGATCCGCAGGGCGCACGGTGAGCCGCTGGTCCTGGAGGCCAGCTACCTTCCCCACGCATTGTGCGGCGGACTGGAGAAGGCCGACCTGACCGGTCGTTCGCTCTACGCCACCCTGGAATCGGACTTCGGGCTGCGTCTCGCGGGTGCCCGCCAGCATTTCGCCGCCCGCGGCGCCAGTGCCGCCGAACGCGCCCACCTCGACCTGGCCAAGGGTGCCTGCATCATGGCGTTGTGGGGAGTGAGTGAGGACTACGCCGGGGAGCCGGTGGAGTACTTCGAGGCGACGTACCGGGCGGACCGGTTCGAGTTCGCCGCGTCCAGTCGCCGCCCGCGTGCCGGTCGCGGGGGACCGGGTGGTTCCGGGACGGGCGACGACGCCAACCCGTTGCGCGTCGTCCTCACCGATTCCACCGCCGATGTCGCCGAGCAGGCCGGTCCCGAGGATGGGTGAGCCGGCCCACACCCGTGAGATCCCGAACAGATCCGGAGGAAGAGACGTGGCCTACGCCCCCTCTCCGCGCCCGACATTCACCGAGCCCACCCACATCCCGTACCGCTCGGTCACCCGCCACCTCTGGGGCGACGACGGCGCGGGTCGGGTGTCGGACTGGATCTACGTCTCCAGCACCGACATCCACCAGTTGGTGTTCGGCCTGCCGCCGCGCGGGCGCTTCCGGCACTCCGACTCGTTTCGTACGGTCTTCGCGGCCGACGAGGTGTTGTACGTCCTCAGCGGAGTCATGCTGATCGCGAACCCGGAGACCGGCGAGGTGCATCGCGTCACCCCGGGCGAGGCGGCGTTCTTCCGGCGGGACACGTGGCACCACGTGATCAACCATGGCGACGAGGAGCTCCGCGTGCTGGAGTTCTTCTCCCCGCCGCCGTCGCAGGGGACGTCGGGCAGCTACGCACGCACCCGCCCGTACCTCGAGCAGTCGACGTACATCCAGGACCACGTGCTCGGATCCTGGCCGGCGGAGCGTGACAAGATCCGGTCCGCGGACACGATCACCAGGATCGGCGTCGCCGACCGGCGGCTCCGGTTGGAGGGACACCAGCAGCAGGTGCTCGTCGGTCTGCTGGCCTCGACCGAACACCTCACGGCCGGTGTGGTCGAGCTGTTGCCCGGCCGGCGTGGTGACGTCGAGTCCCATGCCGGCCAGGAGGCGTTGTACGTCACGCGGGGACGGCTCAACGTCCACCTCCCGGAGGCCGGGCCGGATGTCGCGTCCTGGTGTGAGCTGGAGCCGGGGGACGGGTTCTTCCTCCCGGCCGGTACGCCGCACCAGTACTACAACTGGTCGGCCGAGCCGGTGGAGTTCGTGTTCGGGGTGGCCCCGGCGTACCTCCCTGACGCCGGCCAGGCGACCGCCGCGACGCCGGAGTCGTCCGGGTGAGTCGTACGAGGTCCGCCAGCGACACCGCCGCCAACGCTGCCGCCAACACCGCCGCCAACACTGCCGCCAACACCGCCGCCAACACTGCCGCCAACACCGCCGCAGCCCCTCAGCTGCTCGTGGGAGTCGACGTCGGAGGTACGAAGATCGCCGGCGGCGTGGTCGACCCTCGCACCGGGACGGTCCGCCACCGGGTCACTGTGCCGACCGACCTGCGCCGGGGCAGCGACGCGGTCCTGCTCACGACGGTGGCCCTCATCCGCCAGCTCGCCGACGCCGTGGCGGACGAAGGGTGTCCCCTCGGCGGCGTCGGTGTCGGCGTCCCCGAGCTCGTCAGCCCGGCCGGCGACATCACCTCGGACCACCTGCTGGCCTGGCGCGGTGACGAGCTCTCGGCGGCGATCGCGGCGGACGGCAGACCTGCCGCCCGCACCGACCTGCCGGTACGCATCGAGTCGGACGTCCGCGCGGCTGCTCTCGCCGAGGCCCGCTTCGGCGCCGGGCGCGAACACGACGTCTTCGTCTACGTCACGATCGGTACCGGTATCTCGTTCAGCCTCGTCCAACATGGCGTGCCGTACGCCGGAGCCCGCGGCAACGCCCTGCTCCTGCTGGCGCCTGGCGCCAAGCCCACTGGCCCTGACGTCGTGGGGCGACCGGGCGCCTCCGATCAGCCGCCGTTGCTGGAGACGGTGGCCGCTGGTCCCGCGCTCGTCGAACGCTTCCGTGTCGCCGGTGGCCAGGTGGCCGGTGGTGAGGTGGCCGGTGGTGAGGTGGCCGGTGGCCAGGTTGTTGGTAGCCAGGTCGCCGGTGGTCGGGTCGAGCGCGATGCCCGGATGGTGCTCAACGCCGCCGCTGCCGGTGACCCGGTGGCGGTGACGGTCGTCCGTGACGCCGGCGACGCGCTCGGTGACGCGATCGCCCTGCTGGTGAACGCGCTCGATCCGGAGGCGGTCGTCGTCGGTGGCGGGCTCGGCCTTGCGGGTGGTGCCTACCTTGCGGGTGCGGTGGACCGGGCGCGGCGGATGATCTGGGCGCCTGAGACCCGGGCGCTGCCGATCGTGCCGGCCGGCCTCGGCGTCCACGCCGGCGTCGTCGGTGCCGCGCTGGCCGCCGACGCTGAGCATGGCCGCTGACGCTGACCATGGACGCTGACGCTGACGCTGACCGTCGATTTTCGGATTAGAGGGAGACCCTGAGGATGGTCTTGCCCTCGGCGGTGCGTACCTCCACGCCGGCGACGTCCTCGCGCGGGATGCTGGTCGAGCCGTGCAGGACGAGCGGGTCGGGCGCCCCGGGGACTCCGTATCCCTCAGGCGGCACCTTCCAGCTCATCGCCACCTGTCGTTGGCCGTCCCTGGAGACCGCGATGAGCTGGCAGCTGAGCGGGCCGTGGACTCCGCGGAGTTCCATTGCCAGGTGGGTGCCCCACTTGCGGCTCTCCACCCCGATCACGCCGGTCGTACCGGTCGCACGGTCGGTTGTCGCGAATCGTTCGCCGGTGAGCAAAAGTTCGCCCGCCGGGCGGTGCACACTGTCGGGCGTGGCGGTGGTGTCGCGCCCGCGATCCGCGATGAACGTGCCACCGACAGCACCGGCCATGAGCAGGACGACGGCCGCGGCCGCCGCGAGTAGCCGGTCGGGCCGGATCCACCGGCGCTCGTTCGTGCCGTCCGCGCC
Source organism: Actinopolymorpha sp. B9G3 (assembly GCF_040120725.1). NCBI lineage: Bacteria > Bacillati > Actinomycetota > Actinomycetes > Propionibacteriales > Actinopolymorphaceae > Actinopolymorpha > Actinopolymorpha sp. B9G3. Next base: position 106,154 of record NZ_JBEEAB010000019.1, read on the forward strand.
ACCGGAACCCCGCGCTCCATGCGGTCCGCCGGCCCGACGCGTACGGCCCGCTCTGTCTGCACTCGCCCCGACGACCCCGGGGGCGGCCAGCCGCCCGCGTCTCCGCAACTCCAGGACGGCGCCGTCCGGTTCCGCGCCGTCCACCGGCCCGTCCACTGCACCGTCCACTGGGCCGCCCACTGCACCGTCCACTGGGCCGGCAACCGCACTCGAGTCGAGTACTGCGGGGTCCACGTCGCGGAGCGCTCCGGCGAGTCCCGCGAACTCCGCCAGCTCGGCCTGGCACCTGGCGCACTCCGCGAGGTGGCTGTCGAAGGCCTGCCGGTCAGCGTCCTCGAGCAGCCCGAGCGCGTATGCCGCGACGTCGGTGTGCGGACCGTGGTCCGTGTGATCGATCGTCGTCATGGCAGTGTCACCCCCCGTTCTTCCAGCGCCAGGCGGAGAGCGCGCAACGCGTAGTAGACCCGGGACTTCACCGTGCCGACCGGGACACCGAGGTTGTCGGCGGCCTGATTGACCGTACGGTCCTTCAGGAACGTCTCCACGAGCACCTCGCGATGAGCTGGGGTGAGCGCCTGCAGCGCTTCGGTGACGGTGACGGTCCGCAGGAGCCGCTCGGTCTGGTCCTCGACGGGCACTTCCGGGAGCTCGTGGGCCACCTCGGCGGGCCGGGCGTCTCGTCGACGTCGGTCGTCAATCACGATACGTCGCGCGACGGTGCCGAGCCAGGGCATCAGCGACCGTCCGTCAGGGTCGAGCTCCGCAGCGTTGCGCCAGGCCCGCAGCAACGTCTCCTGCACGACGTCCTCGGCCCATTGCCGCTGCCCGCCCGTGAGGCGCATGGCGAACGCAAGTAACGGTGTGTAGTAGTCCCGGTAGAGGATGTCCATGAGGTCCTGGCCCGGATCCTCGGTGGTCTGGGCGCGACGACCTCTTCTGCCGCTCACCCTGAAGGGGTTCATCGCTCGGCCTTCGGCATGCTGGATCTCTTGCTCGCACCCATCTGGTTTCGACGGGGCCCACAACGTAGCAGCGGACGGGCCCCCGGCCAGTCCGAGGCTGACTCCACCCCGTGCCCGGCTGGTGACGCCGTACGCCTCGGATTGTCCTGACGGTACCTGACGACGCGGCGTACCGCCCGGGACGGATTGGCCGTTCAGGTCGCGCCCCGCTGACCTCGTGTCCTACTGTGTGCAGGCGGCGACGCGCAACGGCGCGGTACGCGCCGTGCGTCGGCATCACCGCAAACGGGGGGCTACACCGTCCGTCCACACGACCAAGTCAGCCCAGCGTTCAAGGTGGTTTCCATGGGTATTGGTGCCAGCATCTTCCTCATCGCTGTCGGCGCCATCCTCGCGTTCGCGATCGAGTACGACGTCTCTGGTCTCGACATCTCCGTCGTCGGCTGGATCCTCATGGTCGTCGGGGCGCTCGGCCTCGTGGTGACCATGGTGATCTGGGCGCCGCGCCGTCGGCAGGCTTCCGGGCGCACCGAGGAGTACGACACCCGGCGGCTCTACGGTCGCTGATCTCCCGTCCTCACCGAGCGATACGACACCGCCGGGTGCGCGGCCGCTGCCGCTCGGCCGTCGGCCGTGTAGTCGGTCCGCGGTCAGCGAGCGGTCAGCGACCACCGGTCGGGTCGGGACGGACAGTGGCAGGCGTACATCTGCTCCGTCTTCCCGCTCATTCCGCATGCGTGACCGTAACCGGCCGGCGACGATGGGGTACGGAGCGAGGAGAAACATGCGCGCAGCCATGTACACCCGGGAGCGCACACTCCGGGTCGAGGAACACGAACCAGTGCCGCCGGGCCCCGGTGAGGTCCAGATCGAGGTCGCGTACGCCGGGATCTGTGGGACCGACCTGCACATCCGCCACGGTGCGATGGACGCCCGGGTCCCCGACCGCGCGATCCTCGGGCACGAGGCGTCGGGCAGGGTGGTGGCGGTGGGTGCCGGGGTGGCGGCCGATCTGGTCGGTGCGCCCGTCACGGTCATGCCGCTGCGGTGGTGCGGCATCTGCGCCGCCTGCAAGGCCGGTCATTCCCACGTCTGCCAGCGGCTGCGGGTCATCGGCGTCGACCTGCCGGGTGCCATGCAGAGTCTCTGGACCGTACCCGCCGATGTCGTCATCCGGCTTCCCGACGATCTGCCGCTCGACAAGGCCGCCCTGGTCGAGCCGACCGCGGTCGCGGTTCACGACGTACGCCGGGCGAACCTCCGCGGAGGCGAGTGGGCCGTCGTCATCGGCGGCGGTCCGGTGGGCCTCCTGATCGCACGGGTCGCCAAGGCAGAGGGCGCCGGGGTCCTCGTCGTCGAGCCCGACCCGTACCGCCGCGGTGTGGCGGAGGAGATCGGGCTGACCACGCTCGACCCGACAACTGAAGATGTTCCGGCGTACGTCGCCGACTGGACGGCTGGCGCCGGCGCGCCGGTCGCGTTCGAGGTGTCGGGTGCGGCCGCTGGCGTGCGTACGGCGACAGACGTCCTCGGGGTCCGCGGCCGGATGGTCGTCGTGGGAATCCACCCCGACCCCGTGCCCGTCGACCTCAACCAGGTCTTCCTGCGCGAGCTGTCGATCGTGGGTACGCGCGTCTACGACCGGGCCGACTTCGACACCGCGGTCGAGCTGGTCCATCGCGGCGACGTGCCGGTGGAGTCCCTGATCTCCGAGATCGTGCCGTTGGCCAAGGTGAGCCAGGCGTTCGACGCACTGGAGTCCGGCGGCGTCGTCAAGGTGCTCGTCGACTGCCAGGCGGACTGACGGATCGCCTCGATGCATCATCGGTACCCGGTCGCTCGCCAGGGTGACGTGGTCAGCTGAATCACCGACCCGGCACGGAGTTGGTCGACGCGGACCGGTGCGCTCGCTAGCGTGATCAGATGCCCCCGCCGCCCGCTTCCTCAACCGAGGCACCCACTCCGCACCCGCCGTCGCCGTCGGCGGCCATGATTGCCCAGGCGTTCGGCCTCGGGCGGCCGATCGAGTCGCTGGTCCCCCACCACCACGGCAACCACGAGACGTGGGCGCTCGCCACCATGGCGGGGCGCTTCCTCGTGAAGCGGCTATGGGTCGGTCCTGACCCGGAGTGGCGACCGGACCTCGACCGCGCGATGGCGTTCGAGGTCCGTGCCTGTGACGCGGGGATCGACGCGCCTCGACCGATCGAGCCGCGCAGCCCGGCGTTCGGGTGCGCGACCCGCGTGCACGGGTTCGGCGTGTTCCGGGCGTACGAATGGATCGACCATCGTCCGGTCGACAAGGACGACGACCTGGGTGAGTGGCTCGGTGCGACGCTGGCCCGGCTGCATCAGCTGGAGCCGCTCGACGCCACGCCGGAGCCGCAGTCGTACGGCCTGTTCCCCGCTGTCCGCTGGCACGCCTGGCTCGCCGACGGCGAGGCACAGGGGCGGCTGTGGGCGCCTGCCCTGCGCAAACACCTGGCCGACATCCTCGACGCGTCCCGCTGGATCGGCGAGGCGTTCGCCGAGGCCGGCGGATACGTGGTGACGCACCGCGCCGTGGAACCGTGGAACGTCCTGATCTCCGAACGCGGTCCGGTCCTCATCGACTGGGACACCTCCGGTCCCGACAGTGCCCCGCTCGAGGCCGCCCACGCGCTGTTGGACTTCGCCGCCTTCGGCCGTTCGGCACCGGACGCGGCGATGGTGCGCCGCGCGCTGTCGGCCTACACAGCGGAGGGTGGTGCCGCGCCCGGTACCGGTCGGGCCGTGATCGCCCGCCGGGTGGGGCTCCGGCTCACCCGACTGGCCGAACGCCTGGAGGTGACGCTCGGGCTCGTCGACCACCGCTCGATCGAACCGATGCAGGCGGACGTCCGGGCCAGGGAGCAGATCGAGGAACTGCCCGACCTGGTCATGCGCCTCACCGGGTGGTCCACGCTCCTCGCGACCTGAGCCCGCACCTCTCGCCGAGCGGGTAGGAGAGATCCCGGACGCCACCGGCCAGGCGTAGGAAAGACTGGGGGCCACGACGTACGGGAGACAGCGGCACGATGAGTCACGGGCACAACCACGGCACGGTGACCGGCGCTCACCGCGGCCGGTTGGTCGCCGTTCTCGCGTTCACGGTGGCCGTCCTGGTGATCGAGGCGGTCGGCGCGGTGCTGTCGGGGTCGCTGGCGCTGCTCGCCGACGCGGGGCACATGGCGACGGACGCGGCCGGCGTCACGATGGCGCTGATCGCCATCACCCTCGCCCAGCGCGCGCCGACCGCCAGGCGTACCTTCGGATGGCAGCGGGCCGAGATCCTCGCCGCCGTCATCAACGCCGTGCTGCTGTTCGGTCTCGCCCTCTACATCCTCGTCGAGGCGGTACGACGCCTGCTCGACCCGCCCGAGGTCGCGTCGACGTTGATGCTGGTCGTCGCGGTGATCGGCCTGGTGGCCAACACCGCGTCGCTCCTGCTCCTGCACCGTGCACAGTCGGAGTCGTTGAACATCCGGGGCGCCTACCTCGAGGTGCTCGGCGACCTCGTCGGCTCGGTCGCGGTCGTCGTGGCGGCGGTCGTGATCGCCGCCACGGGATGGGTCGCGGCGGACGCCGTGGCATCAATCGCGGTCGGCGTCGTCATCCTGCCGCGGGCATGGGTGCTCCTCCGCGACGCCGTCGATGTCCTGCTGGAGACGGCGCCCAAGGGTGTCGACCTCGATCATGTGCGCGATCACATCTGTTGTGTCGCTGGTGTCCTCGAGGTCCACGACCTGCACGCCTGGACGATCACCTCCGGGCTTCCGGTCCTGTCCGCCCATGTGGTCGTCGACGACGCCACCATCGCCGGCGGACAGACCGGCAAGGTGCTCGACGCGCTCCGCGCCTGCCTTGCGCATCACTTCGATGTCGAACACTCGACGTTCCAGATCGAGTCGGTCGAGCATCGCGGCCACGAGGGCGCCGTGCACGACTGAGCCTTCGCTGATTTGTCGGGCCAATCAGCGGCATGGTGCAACCCCTCTCCTGCGGCAGCGGTTTCCTTACGGAGGGAAGAGGGAGGAGTCATGTCCGAAGACCCGACGCTGACTGACGCAACTCGGGTCGAACTGTTCCGCCTCATGATCCTGGTGAGGGCGTTCGACGACGCCGTACGCCGCGAGTTCGAAGCCGCAGCGGCGCGAGATCAGGACCATGACGATCACCCGGCCGGCGACGTCGATCGAGACGGTGACCGGGCCAAGGCCCTGGGGTTGGCGTTTGTCGGGCGGGAGCCCGTGGCCGCCGCAGTGGCGGCACAGCTGCGACCACGCGACGCGGTGACGGCCGTGACGAGGCCGCACCAGCTCGCGGTTGCGCGCGGCTTGGACCTCCACCGCCTGGCGGAGGAGTCGGTCGGCCTGGCGCATCGACACGGGAGCACGCACGGCGTCGGCGCGGAGCGGCCCCAGTCCGGTGGCATCGCGAGCATCGCTCCACCCGCAGGTGGGTCGGCGCAGGACGCCTGGGCCGCCGAGGACCTCCGCTGGACCAGCCCGCTGATGTTGTCGGAGGGCTACCTGTCCGCGCTCGGGCGCGCGTTCGCGTTCCGGGAACGCCGCAGCGGCCAGATCGCGGCGTCGATCGTCGACCGGGCAGTGGCGGACGAGGAAGGTTTCCGGTCGGCCATGACTCTGGCCAATCTTTGGAAACTGCCTGTTGTTTTCGTCGTCGAGGACGACTATGGAACGACCCCACCAATGGCTGCGAGTTCGGGGAGTACCGAGATGGACAGCCTCACCCCCTTGACGACCTATGACATCCCGGGGGAACGTGTGGAGCACAACGCGGTGGAAGCGATCTACACAGCGACCGGGCGCGCAGTGACCCGAGCCAGGTCAGGCGAAGGTCCTTCCCTCGTTGAGGTAGGCACCGTGAGAGTGCGGCAGGAAGACGCCAGCCGGGTTACCGGCTACCTGCCGGATGAGTACGACGTCGTGGCCCAGGACCCGCTCCCGACGTATGAAACCAGCCTGCGACAGCAGGGAACCGTCGAGGACGAACGGCTGGCCCAGATTCGTACCGAGGCGGTTTACCGGGTGTCACAGGCGATCAGAATGGTCGCCGAGAACCAACGCCCCGAAGACTGCCCCCTCTGTGCACGGAAGGTGGCCTCGTGAGTCGACTGTCGAGCGTGCCGGTGCGGTGACCTTGTAGTGAGACGTCCGGGCTGGGTCAGCGCCAGTCCGGTAGGGCCCCAGACCTGTTGGCCCGCAGCATTCTTCTCCGGATAGGCGCGAGCCCGCGCCGGGCCGGTCTAGATCGCCCGCCTCCGCGATCTGGACCGCCCCGACGTTGGCTCGCCGGCCCGGCCCCTTCCCCCGACCCTCACCTATTGTTGAGGTGAAGGTGTGCGTGGCCGCCGGTGAGGTCCTGGCGCTGCCGCGACGTGGCCAAGCCGGATCGGAGTGCTCGGACGATGGACGATCCCACCTGGGACCAGAAGGAACTCACCGTCGGCCAGCTCGCCGCACGCAGTGGCGTCGCAGTCTCCGCGCTGCACTTCTACGAACGGCAGAACCTCATCACCAGCCGGCGTACCTCCGGTAACCAGCGCCGCTACCTGCGTGACACCCTCCGCCGCGTCGCGCTGATCCGGATCGCGCAGCGGGTCGGCATCCCGTTGGCGCATGTGGGAGACGCACTCGCAGAGCTCCCGGACGGTCGCACACCCAACCGGCGGGACTGGGAACGCCTGTCCCGGCGCTGGCGGGCGGAGCTCGACGATCGCATCCGCCAGCTGCAACAACTGCGCGACGACTTCACCGACTGCATTGGGTGCGGGTGCCTTTCCATCGATCGGTGCGCCCTCGCCAACCCCCATGACCGGCTTGCCGCGAGCGGATCGGGACCACGCCGACTCGTCGGTGACGCGGCGCCCGAACCCTCGCCATCCGACCCGTCCTCATCGGCTACGTCCGCATCCCGGCCTTCGGCGTGTACGGAGCCTTCGTCGGGGTCGTCAGTTTCCGGGCAGGTTGAGTGCACCTCATCCCACTGCGGGGAAGGCTCCGAATCTCCCATGAGCGGGTGTGTTCACGCCTGAACGGGCGCAATCGGAGCAACCACTAACGAAGTCCCGTGCTGAACGAATTGCCGACGTAGTAACAGCGATGGGTGGGCATCACTGGTCCCCAGGGACTTGCGCTGGCACCTCAGGCTTCGGCACTATGCGTTACCGAAATTCTTTCAGGACGTCCGAAGCAGGTCACGCTCCTAGCCGCTCAATCCGCCGGCGGCGTACGCTCAGCGCCGCTGGCAGCTCGTTCGGTGGAATAGCGTAAAAACCGCATAGCAACTGCTACATATGCCCACCGGGAATCTCGCAGAAATTCGGCTGATCGGCGTTTGGCGCGTAGGCCGGTTTCTTCTTGTTTTGGCGGGCATCGCCCGAGTATTCGATGTCGAACGCTGTTGGAGGCTACTGGTCATGGCGCCTGTGAGCAGGAGGACCGTCCTGAAGGGGGCCGCTACCGCGGGTGCCGCCGCTGCGGGCGGGTGGCTGTCAGGTTGCGGCGAATCACCTAATTTGAACCGCGGGGCCAAGAAGACGCTGAGCTTCTGGGCATTTACCGACACTCGAACAGCCTGGCAGAAAAAGGCGTGGGAACTATACAAGAAGGAAAGAAATCCCGACTTCGAGATCGAGTGGCTGGTGTTGCCCTACCAGCAGATGCACGACCAGCTGCTGGTTACCGCGCAGGCGCAGTCCGGTGGGCCAGATATCGTCGATGTCGAGATCGGGCAGTTCGCGCGCTATATCAAAGGCGACGTCATTTTCGCCGACCTCAAGCCGAAGCTCCAGCAGATGGGTGAATGGGACAACCTCTATCACCCGTCCGCGACCGATCCCTGGTCCTGGCAGGGCAAAACCTACGGAGTCGGTAACGAGCTCAATGCCTGCTTGATGAGCTATCGGCACGACGTCTGGGAAAAGGCGGGCGTCAACACCGAGATCGCCACGTGGGAGGAGTTCGTCGAGGAGGCCAGGCGGTTCCACCGCGACACCGGCGACGTGCTCCTGGACCAGGCGTATCTCGACGCCAACCAGTGGTGGCTGCTGACGCTCCAGGGCGGCGGCGGCTACTTCGGCGCTGACGGCAAGCCGGCGTTCAACCAGCCGCCCGGCCTTCGCTCCCTCACGTGGATGCAGGACGCCGTGAAGGACGGCTGGTCGATCCTGACCCCGCAGGGGCAGAGCTACAACATCGCGCTGGAGAAGGGGAAGATCGCCTCCCTGCTCGGACCGTCCTGGCGGTTCAGCGGATTCGTCCAGCAGAACATCCCCAGTACCAAGGGCAAGTGGCACCTGATGCCGTTCCCACGCTGGGAAGCCGGAGGTTCCCGCACGGCGACGTGGGGTGGCACCGGGGTCTCGGTGCTGAAGACCAGCGATTTCGTGGAGGAAGCGATGGACTTCGTGCTCTTCGAGCACACCACCACCGAGGCGCTGATGTACGACTTCGCCGGTCGGCAGGTCTGGCCCACCTACCGGCCGGCATTCCAGGAGTCCAAGCTCAACGAGCCGCTGGAGTTCTTCGACAACCAACGGGTGGGCCAGTTGATCAACGAGGTGTCTCCCGAGATCAACAACGCCTACTCGTCCCCTTACTACCAGGAGGCGACGAGCGCGCTCGTCCGAATCGGCGTGACGCCGGCCATGCAGAACCTCAACATTCCGCCGAAGACGGCGCTGACCAACGCCCAGAACGAAGCCCTGGACACCATCGAATTCGTGACGGCGTAGCTCCTGAGAAGGGAAACTGACCCGCTATGGCATCGACGACTCTCGTGACCCGCCTGAGCCGGCCACTGTGGCCAGCTCGAGAGTGGTGGTGGCGCCGTCAGCGACGTGTTGCGCCCTACCTGTTCATCGCGCCGTTCTTCATCCTGTTCGCGATCTTCGGCCTGTATCCGATCCTCTACTCGTTCATCCTCAGCTTCACCAAAGGCTTCGGGTTCGAGGAACGGTCGTTCTTCGGACTGGGGAACTATCTGCACCTGTTGGGTGACGAGCGCTTCGGCATGGCGATGCGCAACACCACGATCTACGCACTCGGCAGCGTCTTTTTGATCGGCGGGGTCTCGCTGCTGCTCGCGCTTGGGATCAACTCGCGCCTGGTGCGGTGGAAGACGTTCTTCCGGACGGCCTTCTTCTTCCCCGTCCTCACCTCCGAGGTCATCATCGCGGTCATCGCGTTCCGGATCCTGGACGAGAACGCCGGCCTGCTCAACTACGGCCTGAAAGGTCTTGGCCTGGATTCGATCGCGTGGCTCACCGATCCGAAGGTGGTGATGTTCTCCATCGTCCTGATCGGTATCTGGACCTGGACCGGCATCAACGCGTTGTACTGGATGGCCGGCCTCAACGCCATCGACGAGGACTACTACGAGGCGGCCGCCATTGACGGTGCAAGTCGCTGGCAGTCCTTCTGGCACATCACGCTGCCGCTCCTGCGGCCAATCGCGCTGTTCGTCGTGTTGCAGGCCATCATCGGTTCCTACAACCTGTTCGCGTTGCCGCTCCTGCTGACCCAAGGCGGCCCGTCCGATGCATCGCTGACGGTGACGCTCTACATCTACAACCAGGGCTTCCAGTTCTTCAATGTGGGATACGCCAGCGCCATCGCCTACGTGATGACGTTCTTCCTGCTGGCCGTGTCCGCGATCAATATCAAGGTCTTCGGTGGTTGGGCGTCTCCCGGTGAGTAAGGCAATCGTGTCCAGTCTGGGTCCCCGACCAGAGAGGCATCTTCTGTGATGAGTGAGGCTGTAGTGATGACTCAGGTTGTAGTGATGGCTCAGGCTGTTGTGACGGCTGGGGCTGTAGTGAGGAGTGGGGAGGGTAACCATGGCGGTCGCTGACAAAGTGCTGATGCGTGACCTGAGGGCGCGCGCTCCCCGCCGGTGGAACGTCATCGTGGCGGCAGTCGTGCTCAACGCGGTGCTGCTGCTCGGCGTCGTGATCGAGGCACTGCCCTACCTCTACATGGCGTTCGGTGCGTTCAAGCCGAATGAGGAGATCTTCTCCGAAGAGTTCGCACTCTTCCCCCAGGCCTGGACCTGGACCAACATGTACGAGTTGGTCGTCGGATTCCCGATGCTGCGGTGGGCACTCAACACCACGATCGTGGCGGTGGTCGGCACGGCTCTCACCGTGACGCTGGCGTCGTTGGCAGGATTCGCATTCGCCAAGCACGAGTTCCGGTTCAAGAACCAGTTGCTGGTCATCATGCTGGTCACGATTCTGTTGCCGACCCAGGTGCTGCTGGTGCCACAGTTCGAGATCATGCGTACGCTCGGCTGGTTCAACACCTATGAGGGTCTGATCATCCCGCGCGCGGTGACGGCGTTCGGGATCATCCTGATGCGGCAATACACCCTTTCGGTACCGAACGAACTGCTGGATGCCGCGCGCGTCGACGGTGCGACAGAGTTCCGGATCTGGTGGCGCATCGTCCTGCCGTTGGTGCGGCCGGGTGTCGCCGTACTCGGAATTCTCACCTTCCTCGGGCTCTGGAACGACTTCTTCTGGCCGCTGGTCATCACCACCGACCCGAACATGTTCGTGATGAACCTCGGCATCGCCTCGCTCGTCGGGCCGTACGACTTCCGCTACGGAATGTTGCTGTCCGGGGCGCTGCTGGCGTCATTGCCGGTGATCCTCGTGTTCATCTTCTTCCAGAAGCAGTTCGTCTCCGGCCTCACCCGGGGCGCCCTGAAGTAGGAGTGCGCACGGCGCCACCCATGGTGGTGGCGCCGTGCGCAACGCCAGCCGGGTGAAGGGGCGTCAGCCGTCCCGGGGCCGCGTGACAGACTCGTGCGCATGCCTGAGAAGCCGACGAAATTCCGCCTGCGTCCGGCGTTGCGCCTCCGGGTCGTCGGCATGGCCTGCCTCTGGCTCGGTCTCGCTCTCCTGCTGGACGTCCTGCGGCGGAGCGTTCCGGCGCTCGACCGGCCGGCGCTGCTGGCGGTGGAGTGGCTCCTCGTCGCGATCTTCGCGGTCGTCGCGGGCTGGGTCGCGTGGACGATGCTCAGCCGTGGCGCGCCGCTCGCGATGGACGCCGCCGGCTTCCGCAACCAGACCACGTGGCGCCGCGACAGCGTGCGAACCGCGCGGTGGACCGACGTCGCGGACGTACGCCGGGTCGACGGCGCGGCGGGCACCGTCTTCGTCCTCGAGCTCGCAGACGGGCGGAGCAGCCTGATCGCCTCCCGGCTACTCGACGTACCAGCCCAGACCCTGGAGGAACAGCTTCGGGACCGGTTGAACGACGCACACGGCTACCGCCCGCTCTAGGCGTTACCGCCCACACATCGTGGACACTGGGCGGACGGGCGACCCGCGAAGGGCCTGGTCACCAGGCCGTATGAGGGTCCCCTCATCCAAGACGCCGAGGTCATGCGTACGACATCCGTCCACCACGACCGGGTCACAGAGCACCGCTTTGATTACAAATTAGAGTCGACTCAAAGCTGAGCGTAACCCTTTGGTTCGACGCATCGTTGAACAGCATGATTGCGCCATCCCTCCATGGTGTGTCACCACGCGCCGCCTCGGCTCCCACGCCCCCCACGGGAGCTGGGGCGGCGCGCTGCTTTGGGCCGTTGCTCGGAGCCGCCGTCATCGGGCGCCGCCCGGCCCGTCGGCGGAATCGGCCGCCGGTGATCGCCGGGTTGGGTCAGTCGACCGCCGGGTGGTAGGCGCAGGCGTCGTCGAGCGAGTCACCGCCGGGCGCTGGCGTGCGACTCGTGCTCGGCGACGGGGACGCCGAGTCGTCGGAGTCGTCCGTCGGCGTCGGCGACGGCGTGGCGTCCGGGGATCCGGTTTCGTCCGGTGCGGGCTTCGGATCCTGCCCGGGGTCCGACACCTGTTCGGTGCCGCTGCTCCTGATCGCCTTGGCCACCATGGACCGGATCAGGTCGTAGTCGGGGTCCCAGGGACGGATGATCGTGTTCGTGAACGCGATGCTCTTGACCTGGGCCCCGCGCTGCACCTTCATCGACAGGTCGACGAACGCGGGAAGAAGCGAGCCTGGGATATCGGTGAAGACGATGTCCTTCGAACTCTGCGCGATCGACTCGTAGCGGGTGAGGACCTTGCCCGGCTCAGCCTGGTCGATGATCGCCTTCATCGTGCAGCGCTGGCGTTCCATCCGGTGATAGTCGTCGGAGCCGTAGCGGCCGCGCGCGAACCATAGGGCGTTGTAGCCGTTGAGGTGCTGGTTCGGCCCGGGTTCGAGCCAGTCACTCGGCTCGACGCCCTCGTCCGACGAGCCACCGATCGCGACGCGTTCGTTGATGTTGACGGTGATCCCGCCGAGTGCGTTGATGAGTTCCTTGAAGCCCTCGAGATTGATGAGGACGAAGTAGTCGAGCTGGATCCCGAGTGCCGCGCCGACCGCGAGCTTCGTAGCGTCGGCGCCGGGGTTGTCGCTGTCGAGTAGCCCAGGATGCTGCTGCGGGACGTTCTCGTAGATCGAGTTGACCATCCACTCCAGCCGGTCGCCCGAACCGTCGTACGTGCCCTCTGGATAGGCGTCGGCGAGGACGGAGTCCGGCGGGAACGGCACCTTCTCGAGGTTGCGAGGCAGGCTGAAGAGGACCGTGTCGCCGGTCTCGGTGTTGATGCTCGCCACCTGCAGGCTGTCCGGCCGGATACCGATCCTGCCCTTGCCGCCGTCGCCACCCAGGAGGAGAACGTTGACCCGGTCCTGGCCGCCCCACGGATCCTTCTGGGTGACGTTCTTCGGCCGGGTGGCGCTCCTGCTGTCCTCGCCGGCGAAGACGTGCTCGACCAGGCCCCGCTGCACGCCGGCGTACCTGCCGCCGACCGCGAGTGGAAGGAGGATGACCAGAGCCAGCGCGACGATCATGCCGGAGCCGGCGAGCCGCTGCGCCACGCTCGCACGGTCGGGGCGCAGCGACCGGTAGGTGCCGACGATCACGCTGATCCACGCGAGTCCGAGGACCGGGAGCACCACACTGATCACATTGAGCGCCTCGGGCCGAACAGCCCAGTGCATGAGCTCGCGTAGCTGGGTGGTGGCGAGGTAGACCGCGCCGGCGGTGAGGAGCAGATAGACGAAGAAGATCAGCGAGCCCAGCCGGCGACGGTTGGCCGCCATCAGTCCGGTACCAGGGAGCAGTGTTCCGATTACGGTGAGTCCCAGTGCAAGGCCGAACGACATCGACGGACGGCGCGGCCGCATTGGCGGCCGCGGCCCGACGGGGCCGCGCCGCGGCACACCGTACTCGTCCCGGACAGACTCAGACATTGACCGTATTCAATCCCACTCGGCTGGCAATCGTTCGGGACCACTGATTATCGTTCGGGACCACGCAAAACACACCTGGCCGGCCGTCAACCGGGCTGGCCAGGTCTTTCTTACCCAAGCTCGACGAACGAACTCGCCGTGAGGTTGCCGCCCATATCGGACAGTTTGCCACCGAAGGTTGGCCGTACAAAGGCACGCACAAACCTGTTGGTCGGCAGCGCGGGCTGCCAAGATCGGCCGTACGACGGTTGCCGACGAGGAGGTCGCCTTGCGCAGCACGATGCTCGACGTCCCGCTCACCATCGGATCGCTGACGCATCACGGCAGCACGGTCCACGGACGGACAGGGTCCGTGGCGACGCTGACGGCCGACGGCGTACGGCGGGCACCGTATGCCGAGGTGGCCCGCAACGCCGCCCGCCTCGCGCACGCACTCCGCGGGCTCGGCGTCACCGCCGACCAGCGGGTCGCGACGTTCATGTGGAACAACCAGGAGCACCTCGAGGCGTACCTCGCCGTCCCGTCGATGGGGGCGGTGCTGCATCCCCTGAACATCCGGTTGCCCTCCGACCAGGTTGCCTACATCGCCAACCACGCGGAAGACTTTGTTGTCCTGGCGGATGCCACGCTACTCTCGGCGTTCGCCCCTGTCCTGCCGTCGCTCACGACGGTGCGCCACCTCGTGGTCGTGGGCGACAACGCCGCGGAAACTGCCAGCACTGTGCAAGGCAAAGCACCTGGCGTCGAGGTCCATGCGTACTCCGATCTGCTCACCGGGCAGCCCGACACCTTCGACTGGCCCGACACCGACGAGCGGTCAGCGGCCGCGATGTGCTACTCGTCGGGGACGACCGGCAATCCCAAGGGCGTGGTGTACTCGCATCGGTCTGTCGTCCTGCATTCCATGGGGATCGCGCTCGGCGACGCACTGGCGATCGGGTCGAACGACCGGGCGCTGCCTGTGGTGCCGATGTTCCACGTCCTCGCGTGGGGGATTCCTCATGCCTGCTTCCTGGTTGGGGCATCGCTGGTGCTGCCGGACCGGTTCATGACGCCGGAACCGCTCGCCAGACTGGTGGAGGACGAACGCGTGACCCTCGCGGGGGCCGTGCCCAGCGTGTGGGGCGGGGTCCTGCAGTATCTCGACGCCAATCCCGACACCGACTGGTCCAGCCTGCGCGACGTCATCGTCGGCGGTTCGGCGTGCCCACGAACGCTCATGGAGGGTTTCGAACGCCATGGCGTACGCATCCTGCACGCGTGGGGCATGACGGAGACCTCGCCGGTGGCGACCGTCGCAGTGCCGCCGGAGTACTCCGTCGGCGAGAGGCGGTGGCGCTACCGGTTGTCCCAGGGCCGCCTGGTGTCCCTCGTCGAAGCCCGGGTGGTGACACCTGACGGCGCGGTCGCGCCGTGGAACGGCGAGACCGTCGGCGAAGTGGAGGTACGCGGACCGTGGATCACCGGCAGCTATTACGGCGAGGACGCGTCGGACCGGTTCGACGACGGGTGGCTGCGGACGGGCGACGTGGGACACCTCGACGCTGACGGGTTTCTCACCCTGACCGACCGGGCGAAGGATGTGATCAAGTCCGGGGGAGAGTGGATTTCGTCGGTGCAGTTGGAGAACCTCCTCATGGGTCACCCGTCGGTCGCGGAGGCCTCGGTGGTGGGCGTACCCGACGAGCGTTGGGGAGAGCGGCCGCTGGCCACGGTTGTCGTACGTACCGGTGAGTCGGTGACAGCGCAGCAGCTGCGCGACTTCCTGGTGGGGCAGGTGGCTCGCTGGCAGCTGCCGGAACGTTGGTCCTTCGTGGCGGAGGTGCCGAAGACGAGCGTCGGGAAGTTCGACAAGAAGGTTCTCAGACAGCGTTATGCCGAAGGCGATCTGGTCGTCGAGACGCTCACTCCGCCTGCGCGCCAAGCTGGTGCTGCTGACGAGGAGTGAGCGCTTGTGAGGTATTGGCGCTATTCGTTCACTTTTCGGTTTACCCCTTCTGCATTGGGTAGTCGGACCACTGCTGTCCGTATTGTCTAGTGGAAGGACTGTCATGAAGAAGCTGCTTTCGGCGGCAAGTATCGCGGCCATCGTCGCGGTACCGACGCTCGCGACGCCGGCGTCGGCGAGCACGATCGCGCCGACGGGGGATTCGTCCCTGCTCGACCACCTCGGCCTCGGCCTCGATGTCGCCCTGTCCGCAGCGGTCCAGGTCGGGGATCTCCTCGCCGCCGCCCTGGGCCTCGGGGTGGGGCTCTAGCCCGAGGTTCGAGTATCACCAGTGAGGGCCCTTTCTCACAGCCGAGGAAGGGCCCTCGCCATCGCGTTGGCCTTGACTGGCCTTGCAGGCAAGGGTTCTGGGACGTCCGACGAGCACTGTCGGGCAGGGAACTCGGGCGACCCGTGAACCCTGTCTCGCCGGGGGTCCAGTCAGGGATGGGCCTGGAGTAGAGCGCGCACCTCGTCGTCCGACGTCGGGCGGAAATCCCGGTACCACCGACCGACCGCCTCGAACGGATCCGGCGTCAGCGGGCAGACGATCTCGTCGACCACGTCGGTGAACTCGCGCAACGCCTGCGCCGGCGCGACCGGGACGGCGAGCACCACCCGCGCCGGATCGAGACGCCGGACGGCCACCGCCGCAGCGCGGGCGGTAGCCCCGGTCGCTACGCCGTCGTCGACGAGGACGACGATCCGCCCGGCGAGCGGCGCCGGCGGTCTGTCTCCGCGGTATGCGGCCTCCCGCCGGGCCAGCTCGGCAAGTTCCTGCCGACTTACCTCGTCGATCTCGTCGGGGCGAATCCCGAGTTGTCGTACGACATCATCGTTGAGTACGCGAACCGCGCCGCTCGCCACCGCCCCCATCGCGAGCTCCGGGTGCCAGGGGACGCCGAGCTTGCGTACGCAGAAGACGTCGAGGGGAGCGCCCAGGCGTTCGGCCACGGCGGCGGCGGTAACGACGCCTCCTCGGGGGAGACCCAGAATGGTGAGGTCGGCACGCCCGGAGTAGGCCGCGAGCTGGTCTGCCAGCTGGCGACCCGCGTCATAACGGTCGGTGTAGCCGGCCGTGCGTACTCCGCTTCGCCTGGTCATGGCGGCACCTCTTAGGCACCGTACCTCGCCAGCGCCGGGCGAGCACCGCCCCGCCCCGGTTCTTCGGGCCGGATCGTCGGCATCGGCAATGCGCTTTGCCCGGTCGGTGGGGCGACCGCTACCCTGATCCGGCATGTTGGCTTCTGCCAGGGGAGGCGTCGCCTAGTCCGGTCTATGGCGCCCGCCTGCTAAGCGGGTTGAGGGCTCAACCCTCTCGCGGGTTCAAATCCCGCCGCCTCCGCTCTCACCAGGGCAAACGCCCGACACCGGCACCGGGCCGATCCCCACCGAGTGGGGCGGCCCGGCGCCTTGGTCTCGGTTTGGTCTCATTGGTCCTGCCCGGCGGCTTGGCGACCGAGCCGTTCGAGTCGTCGACGTCCCACAGGGAGCCCATCGATTCGCTCGGCCACACCCCGTCGGATCGGGTCGGTCACGTGCTGGTAGCGCGCGGCCATAGCGGTCGTCGACCATCCCATGATCGACATGACGGTTCGCTCAGGAACGCCGAGGACCAGGAGGAAGGTCGCGGCCGAATGTCGTGCATCGTGCAGACGGCCGTTGCGCACACCTGCCTTCTTCAGCAGCGCCTTCCACTGGTGGTAGTCGGTGTTCGGGTTGACCGGAGCACCAACCGGGGACGTGAAGACCCAGCCACCCTCGGACCGGAGGTTGCGCGCAAACGCACGCTCGGCAGCCTGCTCATCGCGGTGCCGCTGTAGCAGGATCACGAGCTGGTCGGGCAGACCGATCCGGCGCCGGCCTGCCCGAGACTTGGTGGCCTTCGTTACGGGTCGTGCTGGACGACGTGCCGGACACGAGCCGGCACGCTGCCCACACTTGCCACCACAGCCATGTACGTACTTCGGCCGAAGCCGACTCCGTCGCACCCACAGCACGCCGTTTGCAAGGTCGACATCCTCCCAACGGAGCCCGAGTGCTTCGCCCTGACGAAGACCGAGGCGAGCGCCACCGCCCACCGCGCGCTGTTGCGTGGCAACTCTGCGGCGACCTTCAGCAGCCGCTTCACCTCGCCGACGTCGTACGGCTCGACTTCGGTCTCCGGAAGCGTGGGAGCCCTGGCCACGGATGCTGGGTTAGTTGCAAGGTGCCATTGACGTACTGCTTCGTTCAGGGCGGTTCTGATCGTCCGGTGTACGTGATGGGCGTTGCCGGCCGCGGCACCGATTCGTTGCATCCTCGCGTAGAGCCCCTCGAGGTGCTCTGGTTCAAGTCGGTCAAGTCGGTGCGCACCGATACCGGGGGTCAGATGAGTCTCGACATCTCCGAGGTACCCGGCATGAGTGTTGTCGCCGATATGCGGCGGCACTGCGATGTTCTCGATCCAGTGTGTGAGCCACAGCCAGCGAGGACGCGGGCTTGGTGCCATGCTGATCGACTGGGCCAACTACGCCGCGCAGCGCGACGTTCCGGCCAAGCCCGCACACCCACAAGCTAGCCGGCCTACGAGTTCCATGCCTCGCCTCGCCAGACTCAGGGACCGCGCACGAGCTCGTTGTTTCGGGCGAGGACGGTCATCGGATCCTGCTGTACAACCCAGGAACCGGATGGCGACTCCGCGACTTCTACTCGCACCCCATCGCACCTGGACCAGCCAGCCCAGTCTCCAGGCGGGACAGCTCTACCACATCTGCCACGAAGCCCCGCCTGATACCCCTTGCCGGGTCTTTCTCAAAGGCGATATCGACGCCTGGCATATCCCAACCTCGTAAGCTAACCCCGCAGTACCGAGTCGCGCGGGAAGTATTACGGAATACTCGGCCGTGGGCATTGCGGGTCGAACCTCTTGTTGCGCGCCGCCTCATGCCCAACAGGGTCGCCCCCTGCGTCGAAACGCTGAGTCCCTCTGAAGCCTGCCATCGCATGCCCAGTTCCGGACGCGTACCATCATTGGGTGGACACGACCACCGCCTGCAGTCCTTATCGCTTATCCTCCCTTTGGGGTGGTTGATCGTCTCATTTTGATCGTGTGCCTAGGCGAGTTGGAAACGATGCCCGGCATAGGATTTGAAGTGAAGTGTTAGCAACGTAGGAAATACATTTGCTTAAGTGGAAATTCGTGCGGAAGGTCGTTGCAGCTGACCGCGTCAAGGCTGCAACGCTAGCGAACGCTACGCGCCGTGTTGCCCACGGGCTTCGCCAGTCGATACATGACAGGGCGAGGCAGGCACATTCGGAGAGGATGACCTTCCGCTCAATCTCCCATGTAGTGGGCGAAGGGGGTATGTCTCGTCGCCCGACGGATCCCCGGCCGACTGCCGAACTCGGTCGTGTCCTTACTGCGGTGGCTGAGGGGGATCTGTCCCAGCGGATGCACGTGCCATCGAGGTCAATGCCTTCCGACCACGAGATGGTCACTTTGGGCGCGACGGTGAATAGGATGGTCGACCAGCTGTCACTGTTCGCCGATGAGGTCACCCGCGTAGCTCATGAAGTCGGCACTGAGGGCCGGCTCGGTGGACAGGCGCGGGTACCTGGGGTCGCGGGCACTTGGCGCAGCTTGACCGACTCGGTGAACTTCATGGCGGCCAACCTCACTGCCCAGGTGCGCGACGTCTCCCATGTCGCTACCGCAGTTGCCCGCGGTGACCTGAGCCAAAAGATCGACGTGGACGCCGACGGTGAGATCCTCCAACTCAAGTCCACTATCAACACCATGGTCGACCAACTGTCCCAATTCGCCGGGGAGGTCACCCGGGTCGCCCGCGAAGTCGGCACTGAGGGCCGGCTCGGTGGACAGGCGCGGGTACCTGGGGTCGCGGGCACTTGGCGCAGCTTGACCGACTCGGTGAACTTCATGGCGGCCAACCTCACTGCCCAGGTGCGCGACGTCTCCCATGTCGCCACCGCAGTTGCCCGCGGTGACCTGAGCCAAAAGATCGACGTGGACGCCGACGGTGAGATCCTCCAACTCAAGTCCACTATCAACACCATGGTCGACCAACTGTCCCAATTCGCCGGGGAGGTCACCCGGGTCGCCCGCGAAGTCGGCACTGAGGGCCGGCTCGGCGGACAGGCGCGGGTACCTGGTGTTGCCGGCACTTGGAAAAACCTCACCGACAGCGTCAACGTCATGGCGGCCAACCTGACCCGCCAGGTCCGCAGTATCTCGACCGCTGCCAGTGCCCTTGCTGAAGGTGAGAATCGCGAGGGGATTATCGTCGAGGCAAGAGGTGAGGTAGCCGCTCTAGCCGACGCTACGGCGCAGCTGGCCAGCCAGAAGCGCGACATCGAGCTGGCCAGCCGGGAGCTTGAGGAGCGGGCTCGGCAGTTGTCGCTGGCATCGAGGTACAAGTCAGAGTTCCTGGCCAACATGTCCCACGAGTTGCGTACACCGTTGAACAGCGCACTGATCCTGGCGAAGCTGCTCGCCGACAACGCCGAAGGCAACCTCACCGATCAGCAGGTCGAGTTCGCCCAGACCATCCACTCGGCGGGCAACGACCTGCTGCAGCTGATCAACGACATCCTTGATCTGGCCAAAGTGGAAGCCGGGCACATGGACCTGGTTTCAGTCCCGGTCACGGTAGAAGGTTTGGTGACCTATATCGATTCGCTGTACCGGCCGCTCGCCGCCGACAAGAATCTGGACCTGGCGGTGACCGTCTCCTCTGAGGTACCGATCAGCCTAGAGACCGACCGCCTCCGGTTACAGCAGATCCTGCGTAACCTGCTCTCCAACGCGATCAAGTTCACCCACAAGGGAGCTGTTCGTCTCCACATCCAGATGGCCGGACAGTCCGAGGTGACCAACCCCGCGCTCAAATCGGCGCACGGACGGATCGCGCTCAATGTCGAAGACACCGGAATCGGAATCCCACCTGACAAGCTCGCCCACATCTTCGAGGCCTTCGGCCAGGCCGACGGAACGACAAGCCGCACCTACGGCGGCACCGGCCTCGGCCTCTCCATCAGCAAGGAACTCACCAGCCTGCTCGGCGGCGAGCTGCAGGTACACAGCCAGGAGGGACAAGGCAGCAGCTTCACTCTCTTCCTACCCGTCGGCAGAACCACCCAGGCTGGCGAAGATGGAGACACAGAAGTCAGCGCTGCACGAGTGGCCGGGCTGTTCGGCCTAGACGAGGGAACGCACGATCAAAACATACGCGATGGAGCTGGAGCGGTGCCGCCACCCAATCCTCGACAGTTCCACGGCGAGAAGATCCTCGTCGCCGACGACGATCCACGCTACGTCAACGCACTAAAGGTTGCCCTGGAGCAGCACGGGCTGAACGTCGTATCTGTCGACAACGGTCAAGCAGCAATAGACGCACTAGACTGCCACAACGACATCGGACTCGCCTTGATCGACGTGATGATGCCCGACATGGACGGCAACGCCACCATGGCCCGCATCAGGACAATGCCATCCCATCACAACATGCCCCTCATCGCCGTCACGGCCAACGCGATGAAAGGCGACCGGGAGGAAGGCCTCGCCGCCGGCGCGACCGAATACGTCACCAAACCGGTCGACACCAACCACTTGCTCCGGCTGATCGCCACACACCTCCCAACCCATTCTGGCAGACAGGCACGGCACAGCTGATCCTCGTACCAGTGCCGAAGGTGAGCGGTGCTTCGTGACCATGCAGGCACGGCTTCGGCGCCGACGCTCCCTACGGGAGGTGGGTACACATGCAACACGCCGGCTGGAGCTACGTCGCGTTCGTCCTGGACGTCTTCACCCCGGGTGATCGTGGGCTGGCAGGTGTCTACCGGCCTGCGCACCGACCTGGCGGCCAGCAGGGACACGGCCAACCCCCTGCTTACCGAAGCCCAGCATTTTCAGGTCGAAGTAGCTAGGACGATGGCTGGGGGACCTTGCACTTGATCTTCGGGTTGACGCCGACGTAGTTCAACGGGCCAGCGACGACTGTGATCGCCACGTTGCCGGCCTCGGCGCAGCTTGCCTCAGCGTTCTGGAAGTAGTCGCGTTGGGCTGCTGCTAGCGCTCCGATGAGGAGCCAGATGACGGCGACGACTACTGCGATCCGCACGATGACCTCCAGGTCCTGCTTCTGGGGCGTGAGCGCTGGCGTCTGATCTCCCGATCGGTACGCCATCTGCTGCACGCCGTTGGCACCGCTGGCCTACTTCCGGATGGTGTCCGATGGCGTTGCTGCCGCTGGGTTGATAGATCGCCCGGTCGGTCTGGTCTCGGTTGCTGGCTGGCTGGTCGGGTCTGCTGGTAAGGCTTCGATGATGGTGTCGATCAGGGTGGGTTGGTCGAGTGTGGGGACGACGCGGTGCACGGTGGACAGCACCATGGCCGACAGCAGGCAGGTGGCACCGGCGATGCCGGTGACTCCCGCTAGATAGACGCCGATGAGCCGTGGTGTGCTGAGTTCGACGGGTGGGGTGAGCTCTGCGTGGTCCACTAGTCCGATGGTGAGGACGGTGGCGGCCAGCAATGCCCCTCCCACCAGGGCCAGGATGGCGACGGTGTGGTGGTGCGGTCGGGCGGGTTCCTGGACGGGTTCGTGTCGTTGTGCGCGGACTAGGAAGTGGCCGCCTGCCGAGGCCCAGACGCCGACGACGAGGAGGGCGGCGAGGGCATCGCTGGGTCGGTGCCAGCCGGCTGACAGGGTGGCGATCCCGGTGAGCGCGGTGTAGATGGTGCCGACCACAGCGGTCAGGCTGCACAGTCGGGGTGGGACGACCAGAACCGCGGCGACGGTCACAGCTGCGGCGACGGTCATGTGACCGCTGGGCAGGCTGTTGGGTGCGCCGATGTTGGTGCCCGCGATGCCGAGGTCCGGCCGGTCGATCACGATGTTCTTCAACACCCGGCTGGTGGCAGTGGCGCCGACGATCAGCAGGGTGGCGACCACGGCAAGCCGGTAGCGGCGACGGGTAACGGCGATGAACCCGATCGCGATGGTCGCGGCGATCAAGGACGCCAGCGATACCGCATCAAGCAGGGTGTCGACCAGATCGGCGACCTGGGAACGGCCGATGCCGGCCGCGCGCAGCACACTGGCGTCGAGGACCTGGCCGTGCGGTGTCCGGATGAAGATCCACCACACCAGCACCAGTCCCACTACCTGGACCAGCGCCAGCACCAGCAGCCAGGCCGCGACCACGCCTCGAACCAGACGCCGCATGGGTGAGCTGTCTCGGCCTGTTCGTCTACGCTGCATGGCTTCATCGCCTTCTGAGGCTGTCGTGGCGGGAACGGTGTCGTCGCGGGGGGACGGTGCGGTGCTTGGCTATGGCCCGTGGCGTGACTGGCTGGTTGTGGGTTGTTCATCGCCGGTGGCCGCCATGGTGGAGGCGGTGCCGTCGGTGTAATCGGTGTTGGGACTGTCCGGGGCGAGGGGGAGATCCAGGTGGTAACGGCCGACCATGAGCTCGATCAGCGGTGGGACCGCCACATACGCCAGTTTCCGGCCGTAGCGGCGTGCCGTCTTGCCGATGATGTCGAGGGCGAGCAGACCGTCCACATCGGTGTGGATGCAGCTGCTGAGGTCGATATCGATCTCGCCTGCGGTAGGGCCGGCGAGGATTCGTCGGAGGTGTTGATGCAGTGTTGGTGTGGTGTGCCGAGTGATCGGACCGAACACACTGACGATGGTTCGACCTTCACGGTGGCTGGTACGCACCCACAGCTCTGACATTTGCCCTCACCTCCGTCATCCGTAGCTGCTGCCGAACGGATCGCGCGACGCGTGCTCGACTAGTTCCGGCGGCGTGGTGTGCCCTGTTGCGCGCACCAGCGCTTGATACGAACAAAGACCAGCTGAGCCTTGGCAACCGGCCCACGAGGCTTCTTCGGCCGTGTCTTGAAACGGCCGAGCAGGTCCTTAGCGGCAGCGATCGGGCGGCGCCCGTCCTTCGGGATCAGCGGGGCGGGTTTCGCCTTGCGCTTTAGGTCGTGTCTCCTAAAGATGTGGTGTGTGGTCGGCCAGTATTGGTTTCATGATCCGTTCAGGTGTGATCGACGATGGTTTGTGGTCTGTGATCGAGCCGGTTCTTCCTTGTGGGGATGGGCGTCAGGGGCGTCCATGGAATGACCACCGGT